>JAUIEG010000170.1 GCA_030428745.1 Alphaproteobacteria bacterium | reverse complement strand
AAAAATGGCGTCACCCGCGTCGAGCGCCGGGTCTTCGCTGAAGGCGGGCGCGATTTCGTCAGAACCAAGGCGACGGAGACGGCGCTGCACCTGATTTTACGCCTGCTGTGACGCGTTTCTGATCTATTTTTTTCTTTAGCGTCTCACACAAGCTTTATATAAGCGCAGTCAATGCGCGTTGGGAAAATTTTTAGACAACAGATCCAGCAGCGTAGATTTTTGTACAAGCGCCTGTTTCCTAAATTGTATTTTTTATCTGCCCACTGATTGTTTTGAGAGATGCATCGCTTTTGCGACATGATTAACATTACTGACACTCAACCGACACGAAACTGACGCAGCTCTGTGATTGAAGCCGCAATATTGCATTGCGCAATGAGTTTCAAAACCTGTTGAGGGGTCACAGTCATGTCTTCAATAACGCATTCGTGCGGCGATGTCGTTCGCCCAAAATTCAGCCGCCACATCATGCGCACCTGTTGCGCAGCTGCGCTTACCGTCTGCTTCTCAGCGCCTACATTGGCGCAGAGTGAGAATGAAGACGAGCTAGATGAAATCGTTGTTTACGGTCAGGCGGTTTCTCTCAAACGCGCCATCGACGCCAAGCGCAGCGCGACGAACATCATGGACGCTACTGTGCAGGACGACATTGGCCGCCTGCCGGACCTCAACACCGCCGCCGTCATTCGCCGCATCACCGGCATCGCGGTGCAAAACGATCAGGCCGAAGCGCGGTTTCCGATCATTCGCGGCCTCAACCCTACCTACAACCGAACCACAATCGACGGCGGCATTGTCTCTTCGCCGGAACGTGGCGGTTCAAGCCGCGCCGTGCCGCTGGATGTCATCCCGGCATCTCTTCTCAGCCGCCTCGAAGTGGTGAAATCCGTCACGCCGGAACTCGACGGCAACGCTATTGGCGGCACAATTAATGTCGTTACGCGCAGCGCCTTCGATCAGGAAGACGCCTTCTTTTACGGTTCCGGCTTTGTCGGCTTTCACGAACAATCCGGCGACGGCTCGACCTTAAGCGACGGCGAAAAAGTCCAGCCTTGGCGCGCCAATTTCGCGACCGGCTCGACCTTCGGTCCCGACGACCAGTTCGGCGTCGTGGTCGGATTCGATTACTCCGTGCGGAACTTCGAAATCCCGCAGGTCGAAGTCGATGACGCCGACTATACCGAATTCGACAACGCTGGGACCAATGTCGGCCTTGGCAATGGCAACGGCATTGTCGTTCCGACCAACAACCGCCTCTTCTTCTACAACAATACCCGCCAGCGTATTGGCGGGTCGGGCAAACTTGAATGGCGCCCGAACGACCAGTTCGAGATCACCCTTTCCGGACTTTACACGCAATTCAACGACGACGAGCGCCGCGATGAATACACCTATGAGCTGGGAACAAGCGGCGCCGCATCTGAACCCGGAATGATCACCGATCAGACCATCACCTCCGGCGTCACCCAGACCGGTTATGGCGTCGTCGGCATCGGGCGATTCATTCTCGACCGGAAAATCTACAACGGCCAGGCAAACGCGATCTGGCGCCCGACGGAAAATGCAACCTTCGACCTGCGCGCCACCTATTCCGGGGCCAAACTGCACAACCCTGAATCGACAGAGGCTTTCCTCACGGACACAACATTTGGCTCTGTTTACGACACCACGGACTTCTTTCCGCGTTCTTATCCGCTCGACCCCGAGGGTTTTTACAATCCGGCAAGCTATGCGCATACCAATCGCGGCGAGCTTGACCGTTACGCAGAAGATGAAATTTTCGAAGTCGCTCTCAATGGCGCGTTTGAATTCGACGCCTTCACCGTAAAAACAGGCGGCGTCTATCGCGACCGGAGCAAGGATGAAGGCTTCGACTTTGCGCGTTTCGTCTCAGACAATCCTTACACACTCGCCGATGTTCCAGACACCAAGCTCGCCGATGTGGGTTATCAGGGTAACTACAAGTTCCTGTTCCGGATCGATAGCGACGCTGCGAACGCTTACTTCGCCGCGAACCCATTCACACAAACAGCGACGGTCACCTCTGCATCGTCCGCCTCTGAACAAGTCTATGCTGGCTATGTACAGGGCTCCCTTGACCTTGGCGTCGGCTCGGTCACTGGCGGCGTGCGCGTCGAGCACACATCATGGGATGGCGGCCCTGTCGCTGGTGATGCGGTCTCCGGCGACTACACCAACATCCTCCCCAGCGCCGTTGCACGCTTTAACCTCGCGGATGAAATCGTGTTGCGTCTCGCCGCCTCGCGGACTATCGGACGGCCTAATATTTCCGACCTGACGCGCGGCTTCAGCCCGGGCACGGACGGGACAGATCTGACGCTGTCGCGATCCAATCCGGAGCTTGACCCGCGCAAATCAACCAATATCGACGCTTCGCTCGAATGGTACATCCCCGAAGGCATCCTGTCGGTTGGCGCTTTTTACAAGGACATCTCTGACGAAATCTTCGTCCTGACCACAACCGACGCCAACCTCACCGTTGACGGCGTTGTTTACGATCGCGTCACTCAGCCGGAGAACGCCGCGAATGCGGAAATCTTCGGCCTTGAAGCGCAGTACCAGCAGGTCATGTACTTCCTGCCCGCGCCCTGGAACGGGCTTGGCGTCGGCGCAAATGTCACCTGGCTCGACACAGACTTCACGGTTCCGCTGGGCGATGGAACAACACGCTCCACAACACTGCTGCAACAGCCGGATCTCACCTACAATTTGACCCTGTTTTATGCGAACGAGTTTTTCGAAGTGCGCGGCTCATATAACTACACAGGTGAGTTTCTCGACTCGTTGAACGCCGGCAATCCCAATCAAGACGAATATTGGGACGAACGCGGCCAACTTGATCTTCAAGCGCGCGTAAACCTGACAGACAATTTCTCTGTAGTCGCGGAAGCCGTAAACGTCACGGATGAAGGCCGCACGGAACTGACTGGTCCGGACGCGCAGTTCCTGCAGGAAGACGCCCGTTTTGGCCGTACCTTCTGGGTTGGCTTCAACGCGTCATTCTAACATTTCGCAAAAGGGCGCTCTTCACTGCTGAGGAGCGCCTTTTTTTTCAGGACATGACATGAAAAAGACTGCTGCTTTCATTCTCTCCGCGCTCAGCCTCTGCGCTGCTTCCGTCACCGCTGCGCAAGAGCCGAACAATATAGAGGCGAGACGCGAAGCGCGCCGCGCCGCCTGGGCGGCGATGGGGATCGAGGAATACGTTCCGCCCGAGATCAAGACGGGGACAGCGGAAGAAATCGGCGCCTGGGACGCGCCTGATGCGACGCAAGGGGTCGCCGCCGATGAAAACCATTTCTACGCCGTGGCCAATTACGTCATCGGCAAATATGATCGCGAAACCGGGGAGCTCGTGAAACGCTGGATCGGCAAGCGCGGCGGCCTCATCGGGCATCTCAACAGCTGTTATGAGGAAGCCGGCCGGCTCTATTGCGCCAACTCCAATCATCCAAACCTGCCCATGGCGAGCTCGATCGAGATTTTCGATGCTAAGACCATGACCCATATGGACTCGAAAAGCCTGGGCATATTGGATGAAGGCTCACTCGTCTGGTTCGATCATTACATGGACGGATGGATCGCCGGCTTCGCGCAATATGACGATGAGACCGGACTTCCTTATAAAGACCATACCTATGCAACAGTCGTCACGTTCGACAAGGAATGGCGCAAGACCGGAGGCTACGCGCTGCCCGCCAGCATTCTTGAAAAGATGGCGCCGCAGGCCGCATCGGGCGGCGCCATAGGGCCAGACGGCAGGCTCTATGTCATGGGTCACGACCTGCCGGAAATCTATGTGCTCAATTTTCCCGACATGGGACCGACCCTTGTCCACTGCGCAACCATCGCGGTCCCCGCCGAGGGTCAGGCGTTCGATTTCGACCCGGAAGAGCCGGATCGCGTCTGGGCGATCAGCCGGCCGCGCGGCAAAGTTGTCTCCTTCCGCCTACCGGCGATGGAATAAGCCGCCTGCTAGCCGTAAACCTCATGCGCACGCTTCACAAACGCGTCGCTCATTCGCGCAAAGGCCTTGTCGAACACCGCCTGCGCCGTTGCTTGCAGCAGAAAGTTCCTAAATTCGAACTCGATTTCAAAGTCGATCACCGAACCAGCATTTGGCCCGCCTTCTGGTTTGTCCGTAAAGCGCCAGCGATTTTCGAGATTACGGAACGGTCCGTCCACATAGGCGACATCGATGCGCCTGCTCTCAGGATCGAGCATCACCCGGCTGCGGAAGCGTTCGCGAAAGACTTTATAGGCGACAATCATGTCGGCGGTGACCTTCGTCTCACTGCGCTCGATAATGCGAAGCCCGACGCACCATGGAAGAAACTCCGGATATTTCTCCACATCGGCGACCAGCGCATACATCTGGTCGGCCGAATAAGGAACTTCGGTTTGCGTATGTCTGGACGTCACGACGGCCGTTTCGCTTTGCGTGCATAACCATCGAAAAGATCGAGCATTCGCTCGATCCACGCGGCCACCGGCTGTGGCGCCTCGTAGATGTCTTCAGATGTCGATAGCCGCGGCCACATAAAAGCGCCCATGACATAATAATCGCAGAGATTGGGCGCGTCTCCGCCAAGAAAGCGGTAGCGGCCCAGCGGCGCCGACAGAACCTGTAAAGACGCTTCGACCTTTTCCTTTTGACCCGTCGACGCGGCCAGCTCCTCAATCGTTTTTCCAAACCGCTCCTCGCGAGAGGCCCGGAAGTAGGCTTTGTCATCATCCGCCGCGAGCGCATGAATGCGCGCCATCAGCATCGGGGACACGGCCGGAAAAAATGAGGAGAACAACCAGGCGCGATAAAATTCCGCGGCGGCGGCTTCCCCGTCCGTCGCGACGAGCGGTTTTTCCGGATAGGCCTTGTCGAGCCACGCCATAATCATGGCGCTGTCTTTCACCATCTCCTCGCCGTCGACGATCACGGGGACCCGGCCATATTCAGGATCTGGATATTTCGTCTTGTCCGCGAACCCGACGGGCGCGGTCTCGAATTCCAGCTCTTTGTGAAGCAGCGCGAATTTCACCATCCAGCAGAACGGACTCGGCCGTATATCGGGGTCGGCGAGCGCAAGATCGTATAATTTCAAGGCCATAGCGGCATTCCGGCGAGCCCTGAAGCGGCCCGCCCGTCTCATAACCGCGCGCCCCGCCCCCGGCAAGGCGTATAGTTCGCCGCTATACCCCTGCAGACGAGAAGACTCGACAAACCGCAACTATAGAGTGTAATACAGAAATGTTTTTCATTTGTTCTTTACTTTAACTGGAGGGGAAAAGATGAGTTTAGGGGCAAAACGATCCTATCAGGACATTGCTTTCTTCAATATTGAGAAGAAATCGTCGGCGCCGGAAAAGAAAACCAGTCTGACAGTGATCATCGGGGTCAGCGTGCTCGTCACCGTTCTTCTTCTCGGCATCGGATATTGCGCCGGTCTCAAGGCCGGCTATTTCGCCGCGCCCTGCTGCGTCGGCCCGCTTGAGCTTCAGTTCGATTTCGAAGGCTGACTGCCAACCATCTTCCATATGCAACCGGCTGCGCCATAACAGCAATAACGGGGGTTCTCATGAAAATTTATCTATCGCTTCTCGCCTGTGCCACCGCATTCCTTTCCGCTTGTACGCACAAGGTCGACGTGGACGACATCACCGTGCGCAACGAAACCATTATTCCGGCAGGCGCAGTGCAGGAGCGCCGCGACATCGCCGCAGAGACCTGCGAAGCGCAATACACTGCCGGAAAACAAAATTATTTATCAGCCGCACAAACCGCCATCGCCGCGGGACGGAGCAATCCTGACGCCAGCAAGGCGCCGCTGGACGCCTTCCGGGCCGAAGTCAACGCCGCCTACAACGCTGTGGTGCAGCGCTGCAAAACGCATATGCATTGTCTTGAAGTGCAACGCTACGATGAGGCTAAATGCTATATGGCCGCGAGCGACCGCAAAGACGCAGAGCGGCGCTTTTCAGATCTCGCAGAAGACCTCCGTCGGATCGATAGCAAAGCCCGGCACAAGCATGGTCACAAGGCCAAATCCAAACCCGCCGTCATCGTCAACAATAAAAACACGATGACCCAGAATAACGACCAGCGGCAGGAAAACGACGCCCAGACCGGCGGCCGGATCGAGGATCAGGACGTCTTGAAAGTCTGCGGCGATGTTAAAGGGCTGCTGACTTCCCAGTGC
>JAUIEG010000169.1 GCA_030428745.1 Alphaproteobacteria bacterium | reverse complement strand
CTCGCCGAGGCGAAAAAGCAATTGGCTTTAGGCGGCGGCGCTTCCGGCGCTGCGGCTGAAGACGAGGTCGCCGACATTGGCGGCGTCAAGTTTATCGGGCGTGTCCTTGACGGTGTCGCGGCGAAAGACCTGCGCGGTCTTGTCGATCAGGCGAAACAGAAAATCGGTTCGGGCGTCGCCGCCTTTGTTGGGGTCAATGACGGCAAGGCGGCGCTCGCCGTGGGCGTCACGGATGATCTGAAAGAGCGGCTCTCGGCGGTTGATCTTGTGCGCGCCGGCGCCGAGGCGATGGGCGGCAAAGGCGGCGGGGGGCGTCCGGATATGGCGCAGGCTGGCGGCCCCGACGGCGCCCTTGCAGGCGCCGCCATTACGGCGATCGAAAAGGCGATTAGCGCGTAACGCTCGCCTTAGTCGCGGATGTGGACGTCGCCGCCGGAAGACTTGTCGATATTGGTGTTTTTCGGTCGGCCATAAACCGTGATGTCGCCGCCGCTCGAGGCGTCTGCTTCAAGGCTTTCAGAGGCGTAAAGCGACAGATCGGCGCCGGACGACACGTCTGCGATTGCGTTATCGCATTCAAGACCTTCGGCTTCGAGATCGGCGCCGCTGCTGCCATCGGCTTTGATCGTCGAGCACCTGCCGCGAAGGTCCGCATCCGCGCCGCTCGATACCGAGGCGCGAAACTCGCCCGCGTCGATGCCGGTCGCAGTTACATCCGATCCGCTTGAGGCGTCGACGCCGTTCAGTTCCGGCATGCTGACATAAACCGTCACTTTCCATTTGCGGCCGGGCGAAAAGAACGACCGGTCGCGCACGCGGCCGATCTCCAGCGTGTCGCCGTCGTGTTCGATGCGCAGGCGTTCCAGCGCTTCCGGTTCACCTTCCGCGCGTATTGAATAGGCGCCGCCGACGGTCACCTCGACATCAACGCCCGCGGAGGTGTCGAGATAGGAAAACCCGGTAAAATCGTAGTCTTGAGTTTCAGCATGGGCGAAGGCCATAGCGCTTACAGATGCGGCGCTGGCCGCAGCGATGAGTTTAGCGAGTTTGGTCATAGGGTTCCCTTTCTTTTTAACGGCGTTTTTCACGCGCTTCTTGTTTTTGCCTTATACGGGATTAGTCCCGCGTCGCCGTGACCGGCGTTTTAATTTTGATACGGCCGCCCGACGACCGGTCGATATTGACGCGCTCGGGCGATCCGAACACGGCCATGTGGCCGCCGCTCGATGCGTCGCCCACCAGCGCTTTAAGAACCGTAACTTCGCCATGGCCGCCGCTTGAGACGTCGACATTAGCGCTGCCGCAAATCAGTGCGCGCGCATCAAGATTGGCGCCGCTTGAGATGTCGATGCTGCAATCGTCGCTGCGCCCGGCGATGAGGACGAAGGCGCCGCTCGACAGGTCTGCGTTAAAACGCCGGGCGTCGATGTCGTCCAGTTTGGAGTGAGAGCCGGATGAGGCCTCAAGGCCTTTGATCTCCGGGGCCGTCACAATGACCTTGTAGTCGGCTTTCTTCTGGTGCCAGCGCAGCCGGTTCCATTCTCTGGTGATAAACAGGACGCCGTCTTTGACCTCGATTTCGAAGTCGCTGAAATCGCCCCCGTCGGTCTGGACGTCGATGGACTGGCGGCTGCCGGCTGTGGCCACCAGCTCGAGTCCGGCGGAAATATCAATGCTGTCAAACGCGGCGAGGTCATAGCTCCGGGTTTCCGCGGCGGCTGGAAGGCTCAGCGCACAGGCGGCAAGGCCGGAAAGGAAAAAGGGTCTCAACATGTGTCACAGCTCCTAAGGGTCTACGCAACGCCCCAAGGCCGTCATGCTGCCATGGGGCGGGCCGGAATGCGAGCCGAATGCGCCGAGCCGCCCCGATTCTGCGAGGAAGGGCGAAAAACCCTTATTTTCCGCCTTATTTTCTCTTTTTGGGGCGCTTTCGCTAGGCCGCCATCGCTTTGCGGAAGTTTTCGTCAACCTTTTCAAGGAAGCCGGTGGTGGTCAGCCATTTCTGCTCGGCGCCGATGAGAAGTGCGAGGTCCTTGGTCATGTAGCCGGATTCAACGGTTTTCACGACGGTTTGCTCGAGGGTTGTGGCGAATTTGATGAGCGCATCATTGCCGTCGAGCTTGCCGCGGTGGGCGAGGCCGCGGGTCCAGGCGTAGATCGAGGCGATGGAGTTCGTGGAGGTCTCTTCGCCGCGCTGGTGGGCGCGGTAATGGCGCGTCACGGTTCCGTGGGCGGCTTCGGCTTCGACGGTTTTTCCGTCCGGCGACATCAGCACGGACGTCATCAGGCCGAGTGAACCATAGCCTTGCGCCACGGTGTCGGACTGGACGTCGCCGTCATAGTTCTTGCACGCCCAGACATAACCGCCGGACCATTTAAGACATGCCGCCACCATATCGTCGATCAGGCGGTGCTCATAAGTGAGGCCGTGTTCGGCGAACTTTTCCTTGAATTCTGTTTCATACATCTCCGCAAAGAGATCTTTGAAACGGCCGTCATATTTTTTGAGGATCGTGTTCTTGGTCGAAAGGTAGAGCGGATATTTGCGCTGGAGCGCGTAGTTAAAGCAGGCGCGTGCAAAATCAGTGATCGAGGCATCGAGATTGTACATGCCCATGTAAATGCCTGCAGACGGCGCGTCGAAGACGTCCTGTTCCATAACTTTGCCGTCTTCGCCTTCCCATTTCATGGTCAGCTTGCCCTTGCCGGGGAAGAGCATGTCCGAAGCGCGGTACTGATCGCCGAAAGCGTGACGTCCGATGATGACCGGCTGTGTCCAGCCTGGCACGAGGCGCGGCACGTTGCGCATGATGATTGGCTCGCGAAAGACGACGCCGCCAAGGATGTTGCGGATCGTGCCGTTAGGCGAGCGCCACATTTTTTTCAGGCCGAATTCCTCAACCCGCGCCTCATCGGGCGTAATCGTTGCGCATTTGACAGCGACGCCGTATTTTTTCGTGGCTTCGGCTGCTTCGATCGTGATCTGATCGTCTGTGGCGTCGCGGCTTTCCATGCCGAGGTCGAAATATTTCAGATCCAGATCGAGATAGGGGTAGATGAGCTTGTCCTTGATCATCTGCCAGATGATCCGGGTCATTTCGTCCCCGTCCATTTCAACTACTGGATTATCGACTTTGATTTTTTGCATGGAATTCCCTACCGGACTTGCTGGCGCACACGGATAGGTGCGCCCATGGATGATGATTCTGGACGGATTTTGCGGCGCTATTAGCACCCGCGGGGCCGATATGAAAAGGGGGGCGGCTCGATTGGCGGGAAAACCTCTCATAAAATGGGAAAAGTCCTGATGACAACGCCCGGAAACGGCAAGGAGAACCAGAACCGAGCCCGGATATCTCGCCGGGATGGGCAAGCCGAGCTCCGGCCGGCTCCGATGTTCGTCCTGGTCGAACCGCAGATGGGCGAGAATATCGGCGCGGCGGCCCGGGCCATGCTCAATTTCGGACTTTCGGGCCTCCGGCTGGTCAAGCCGCGGGATGGCTGGCCCAATGAAAAAGCAGGCGCCATGGCGGCCGGCGCCTCCATCGTCATCGATCAGGCGCGGGTCTTTGAGACCACATCAGAGGCGCTGGCTGGCTGCAACTATGTTCTGGCCACGACGGCGCGCGCCCGCGAAACGCTTCTGCCGGTGCTTGAACCGGCGGCGGCTGCTGCGGAAATGAAGCAGCGGATCGATCGGGGCGAGACCTGCGCCGTGATGTTCGGCGGCGAGCGGGCGGGGCTTTCCAATGATGACGTGATGCGCGCTGACGCGATTGTCTCCGTTCCCGTCAATCCGGCCTTTGCCTCGCTCAACCTCGCTCAGGCGGCGCTGATCGTCGCTTATGAGTGGGCCCAGGCGGATGGCCGTGAGGCGCAGCCCTCGGAACTCGACAAAGCCGTCCCGGCGCCAAGAGAGGATTTTGAGCGGTTCTTCGCCCATCTCGTCGCGGAACTGGATAAGGCCGGCTATTTCTTTCCGGAGGTAAAGCGCGCCAATATGGAGCGTAATCTCAGGGTGACTTTCACCCGCGCCGGGCTGACGGACGGCGAAGTGCGGTCCTTGCGCGGGGTTATCAAGGCGCTGGCGAAACGGTCATGACCCGCCGTAAATAGTTTGACGGGCATCTGGACTGACAGCTTGCCGGCGGTAAAAATAGGCGACACTCCGAAGCAGTCTTTTGAGACAAGACGCAGCCGCCATGACTTTGCAGACGACCCAGGCGAACATCGCTCATCACGAAGTGCGGGAACTTTTCCCGACGCAGATTCTCGTGGCGGACATCGAAGATGCGCCAGCGCTAAACAAGGCGTTGCGCGAAGCGATTATCGCCCGCAAGGCTGTTTCTGAAGGGTTGGAGCGGTCAAATGTCTTGGGGTGGCATTCCGATAACAAGATGCTCAAATGGGGCGGAGAGGCCGCCCAGCGGCTCGCAGGCGCAATGATGCAGCTATGTGGGCGATACACCCAGGATACGGGCGCCACAGGCAAAGCGCCACGATACCGGATGGCGCTTGATATGTGGGCGAATGTGTCTCCCGCCGGCGCTTCGAACCAGTATCATGCGCATCCGGCATGTCTTTGGTCGGGCGTTTATTATGTGGATGACGGCGGCGATCCGGATGGGGGGCCGCTGGTGCTTCTCGATCCGCGATTTCCCATGAACCGGATGTATTCGGCGGATCTTGTCTTTGCGGATGAAAAAGGCCCGCGCAGCGGCACCAAAGAGCGTTTTTCGCCGACGCCGGGGCGGATGGTGGTTTTTCCTTCATGGCTTACTCATGGCGTCCGGCCCCATTCAGGTCCCGGTGAGAGAATTTCCATTGCGATGAATCTTGCCACGCTGCCGGCCGCCGCAAATTCTTCATTGAATGTCAATCTGAGCGGATGAGCCTGCGCCTGCTTGCGCGACGGCGGCAAAACAGCTGAAGTTCGCTTCAACAACGGAGCGGGGACGATGCTGAAAAAAACGATCGCCGGATTGGCGCTTTTCCTCGCCGCTTGCAGCGGCGGGCCCGATGCGTCTGAGGAAAAGGCGGCTTCCGCCCAATACGATGTCATTATCCGTGGGGGGACGGTCTATGACGGCTCTGGCGCGCAGGGCGCGCTTGCGGATGTGGCGATCACAGGTGACCGCATCGCCGCCGTCGGCCAGTTTGACAACGCGGAAGCTGACCTTGTCATCGACGCCGAAGGCCTCGCCGTGGCGCCAGGTTTCATCAACATGCTGAGCTGGGCGGTTGAAGACCTCATTGAGGATGGCCGCAGCCTTGGCGATATTTCCCAGGGTGTGACCCTCGAAGTTTTCGGCGAAGGCGTTTCCTACGGCCCATGGTCGGAAGAGATCAAGCGCCAGGCCAAAGCGCGCCAAACGGACATTCAATATGATATCGAATGGACGACGCTGGGCGAGTATCTTGAATATCTGCAAGACCGCGGGGTCTCTCCTAATGTCGCCTCCTTTGTTGGCGCAACGACTCTGCGCGCGTCGGTGGTCGGTTATGACAACCGCGCAGCGACGCCGGAAGAACTTGAAGAAATGCAAACCATGGTGCGTGCGGCCATGCGCGAAGGCGCGATGGGTGTTGGCTCCTCACTGATCTATGCGCCAGCAAACTTTGCGAATACGGACGAGTTGATTGCGCTGAACGCCGTCGTGAGTGAATTCGGCGGCATGTATATCTCTCACATCCGCTCAGAGTCACAACGACTTCTGGAAGCGGTCGATGAGCTGATCGAGATCGCGGAAAAAGCGGGCGTTTCGGCGGAAATCTATCATTTGAAAGCAAGCGGGCAGGCGAATTGGGACAAGCTTGATGAGGTGATCGCAAAGGTTGAGGCGGCGCAGGCGCGCGGTCTTAAAATCACCGCCGACATGTATGCCTATCCAGCCAGTTCGACCGGGCTTGATGCGGCGATGCCGTTGTGGGTCCAGGAAGGCGGTTACGAAGAATGGGCCGAGCGTTTGCGCGATCCGGAGATCCGCGATCAAGTCGCTGACGCCATTCTCAACCCGTCAGAGGAGTTCGTCAGCGGCATCACCAACGCTGGCGGCCCGGAGGGCGTGTTGCTCGTTGGTTTCCACAACCCCGATTTACGTAAATATATCGGCAAGTCGCTGGCGGAAGTCGCTGAGGAGCGTGGAACGCCTTATCCTGAAACGGCGATGGATCTTGTGATCGAGGACGGCAGCCGGGTGCAGGTCGTTTATTTTTCCATGTCCGAAGACAACATC
>JAUIEG010000168.1 GCA_030428745.1 Alphaproteobacteria bacterium | reverse complement strand
CTTGAAATTATATCCGTCGGGCGGCCCATAAACCTTCCAGTAATCGACAAAACCGAGGGGCGCGCCTTTGTCAGCGCCGACATCAAGCCTGGCCCCTTCACGCAACATGTCGGCGACATTGCCCATGCGGAGTTCACCCGAAACATCATGAAGGGCGCGAGCGCGGTTGAGAGATACATCCAGCCCCACCGGATGATCTTGAAGTAGGTAAAGTCGGTCTGCCACATCTCGTTGGGTCGGATCGTTTGCGTCTGGAACTGATCAGTCGCCTTGATCAGAATTAAGTATACTGTCCCCGGAACTCCCAAGTACTGGACGCGGCCCATTGACAAGTTTTCTTGCCTTGGCCTGAGCGGTGAGCACCAGTTCGGCGGCAAGCAGGGCCTGAGCCTGATTTTGAGCGACCTCTGTCCGCTCCATCACATCCGAAACGAACTGCGGGCCGAACGGGAGTGGCACATTGCTGCAATTGATGTAGCTCGTGCCCTTGCGGTCAGCCAGGAAGAGGTGATCTCCACCCGGGCGGCCCTGAATGTCGACGTACTTACGCAGTTCAATGTAGCCTTCGGCGCCCAGGATGAACACGCGCCCGTCGCCCCACGTCGGCAGACCGTCAGGCGTGAACCAGTCGACCCTGACATAGCCGGTCCCACCATTGCCGCTTAGTGTCATATCCCCGAAATCCTGGAATTTCGGATGGCCGGGAGTGTCCAGATTGCCGACCTGCGACGCCACGACGTGCGCTTCGGTGGAGCCGGTGTAAAACAGGAACTGATCGGCCTGATGGCTGCCGATGTCGGTCAGGATGCCGCCATAGTTCTTCACATCCCAGAACCATTCGGGCCGGTTGGGCGCGCTCATGCGGTGCGGCGCAATGTTGATCGTCTGAAGTACTCGCCCGATCGCACCGGCGCGAACGAGTTCCCCCGCCTTGACCGCGGCGCGCACTTCAAGCCGTTCCGAATACATGATGGCGAACTTGCGCCTGGTCGCAGCGATCGTGCGGCGCACTTCGGCCAGCTGGGCAAGGCTGGTGATCCCCGGTTTGTCCGAAAGAAAGTCCTTTTCGGCGCGCATCACACGAATGCCAAGCGGCGCGCGAAGATGGGGAATAGAAGCGCTGGCCACGACCTGCACGCTCTTGTCGTCGAGAATCTCGGCTTCGGTGCGTGCAACTTTCACATCGCCATACCGGGCGAGATAGGGCGCCAGTTGCCGCGGGTCGCTCGCATACACCGCGACAAGCGCGCCGCCGCCGCGGATCAGCGCGTCTGTCATCGCGTAGATATGCGAATAGTCAAGCCCGACAACAGCGAACCGCAGCCGGTGTCTGGCGCTTGGGTCGGGGGCCGTTGGCGTGGCATTTGCGGAAATCCCGTTGCCCTGCCCGGTCGATTGTGCGCTTACCGCACCTGACAGACCTGCTCCGACCATGCCTAGACCGCCCAGCATCAGGCGGCGATTGATCTTGTCCATACGATTGCTCCTTGGGGGAAAGGTTCAGAATGTGTCCGTCTTCAGATAAACTGAGACACGCCGAGGCTTTGGCTTAGCGAGTGTTTGATCTCATCTTCGTTCCTGACAGCCACTACGATGAGACCAAAACACTCCTCTATCCAATCACCTCAGTCTGTCTCATGATCGCTGACGGGGAACACTTCCGCTCGATGAATAGGGTCTTAGTCGCGATCCACCGGCAAACAATCCGCGTAAATCGGGTTTCCCACAACCTGGCGGCTCATCCAGGCTTCACCGGCGGCGACGCAGTCGGCTTCATTGTCATAAATGCCGATGATTTCCGGTTCGCCGGTCGGACCGGGCGTTAAATATCCTTGCGCCGTCCATTCATGCACAACCCCATGCTGGGTTGCGCATGCGGATGCAGCCCCTGTGATCAAGGCAATTGCTGCGACGCGAAATAGTTTCGCTGACCTGGACTGAACGCTGACGTTCGACTGGATGCGCATAATGTGTCTCCCCGCTTCGATCGCGCGTATTCAATAATATAAGCACGGCGAAAAAACGGCGCGATCGCTATCGCCGAAATACACATGATCTTGTGGGAACAGGTCGTTGAAACACTAAAGGCGCCGCTTTTTAGTCTTGCTGAAGATCGCAGAAACGGAATTTACCGACAGATCTCTTGCGCAGCTTTCAATCGAAAAAAAGTAACGGCGCCGGAATAAAAGGCAAAAAATAAAGCCCCGGCGGTATCTGCGCCGGGGCTTTTGGCGAAAAGCAACTGGTGATCGTGAGATCTGGAACAGCTGAATTCTATTTCTACGAACGCATCTTGCATCCGGTATTCTGTTTGCGGAGCGCCCCCGCCTGCCATCGGCCCGTTTACTTGGCGTTACGCCGGCCCGATGAATAGCCCCTCTATTTGCGCTTATGACACGCTTCAAAACATGTCCTGCGCGAGCGGCGGAGCGAAAACCCTTGTAAGATCAAGAAGCTAGCGCCCTTTTAGCGTTAGACGCTTACTTGCGCTTAGTGCGGCGCTTGGCCGTTTTGCGCTTAGCAGTCTTCCGCTTGGCAGGCGCTTTACGCTTAGCGGTTTTCCGCTTCGCAGTCTTACGCTTGGCGGTTTTCCGCTTAGTCGTCTTACGCTTGGCGGTTTTCCGCTTCGCAGTCTTCTTCTTAGCCGTTTTGCGCTTAGTCGTCTTACGCTTCGTGGCCTTTTTCTTCGCGGTGGTTTTCCGCTTGGCCGTTTTGCGCTTCGTCGTCTTACGCTTAGTGGCTTTTTTCTTCGTCGTTTTGCGCTTTGTGGCTTTGCGTTTTGTAGCTTTACGCTTCGCCGGCGCTTTTTTCTTCGTAGTCTTACGCTTTACAGTTTTACGTTTCGCGGTTTTTTTCGCCGCTTTTCTCTTGGTCGTTTTTCTTTTGACCGCCATGGTTCACCTCCGAATCATGTGTCGAAAGCGGAAACATAACTCAATTTACTAAAAAAGTATTCTATGCATGCGTAGTTAAACGCATGCATGCGCATTTTTTTGCATTTTTTGATTCGTTTTGGCGTTTTTTTCGAGTTTAAAACGGAATGTCGTCGTCTAACTCGTAACTTTGTCCGCCTGAAGACGCTCCTCGTTCGGACATTCCGCCGCTATCGCGGTTTGAGTCGCGATCAAAACTTCCGCCGCCGCTTCTTCCATCAAGCATCACCATCGATGAATTGAAATTACGCAGCACAACTTCGGTTGTGTAACGGTCATTGCCGTTCTGATCTTGCCATTTGCGCGTTTCAAGCTGGCCTTCGAGGTAAACTTTCGAGCCCTTTTTCAAATATTGCTCTGCAACACGCACCAAACCTTCCGAAAAGATCGCAACGGAGTGCCATTCGGTCTTTTCGCGACGTTCGCCGGTGTTTTTGTCTTTCCAGTTCTCAGACGTTGCGACACGCAGGTTGCAAACAGAGCCGCCATTTTGAAATTTGCGTGTTTCCGGATCGGCGCCGAGATTGCCGACTAAAATGACTTTGTTGACGCTGCCTGCCATATCACTCTCCTGAAATCTTCGTTGCTGAGCTAATCGCGCGGATTCGGCGCGCGCTCAATGATTGGTTCTCCCCAAGAATGAACCCAGGAAGGAACGTAGTGCGGCGGACAAATGTTCACACCTTGTTCTTGCTGTCAACGTCGATATATACAGTTCGAAAGACGATTTCCCCCAACGCCTATATATAAAGAGACGATCATCCACATGAGTTCGAAAACAATCCGCGTCGCCGGTGCGCGCGAACACAATCTGAAAAACATCACGCTGGAGGTGCCGCGCGACGAACTGATCGTCATGACCGGCCTGTCGGGCTCCGGCAAATCGTCCCTGGCATTCGATACGATCTACGCCGAGGGACAACGCCGTTATGTGGAAAGTCTCTCCGCTTATGCGCGCCAGTTCCTCGAATTGATGCAAAAACCGGATGTGGACCAGATCGACGGCCTTTCACCGGCGATTTCCATCGAACAGAAGACCACATCGCGCAATCCGCGCTCGACCGTCGGCACCGTCACCGAGATCTACGACTATATGCGTCTTCTCTGGGCGCGCATCGGCGTTCCCTACTCTCCGGCGACGGGCGAACCGATTTCATCGCAAACGGTGACGGAAATGGTCGACCGGTTGATGGCGGAAGGCGACGGCGCACGCTTTTACCTCCTCGCGCCCATCATTCGCGGACGAAAAGGCGAATATAAGAAAGAATTCGCCGAGCTTTTGAAAAAAGGCTTTCAGCGGGTGAAGGTCGACGGCGAGTATTATGAAATCGCCGATGTGCCCGCGCTCAACAAGAAGCTGAAACACGATATCGAAGTGGTCGTCGACCGCGTCGTCATCAAAGCGGGGCTCGAATCCCGCCTCGCCGAAAGCTTTGAGACCGCGCTTGAACTCGCTGACGGGATCGCGATTGCGGAGTCAGCGGATAAAAAAGACGCGAAAGGCGCGCCGCAGCGCAGCATTTTCTCCGCGAAATTCGCCTGCCCGGTCTCCGGCTTCACCATTGATGAGATCGAGCCGCGGCTTTTCTCCTTCAATGCGCCCGCCGGCGCCTGCCCTCAATGCGACGGCCTCGGCACGGAAATGATCTTCGACGAGGAGCTCGTGGTGCCCGATGTCGGGCTCGCGCTCAATAATGGCGCGATCGCGCCCTGGTCCAAGGGCACGTCACCTTATTATGCGCAAACGCTGCAGGCGCTGGCCCGGCATTATAAATTCAAGATCACCGTCCCCTGGGACGAACTCGACGACACCGCCCGCGAAGTCGTCCTCTACGGCACCGACGAAGAGGAAGTGAAGTTCATCTATGCCGACGGCGCGCGCAAATTCGAGACAGTGAAGCCATTCGAAGGGGTCATCCCCAATCTCGAACGGCGCTGGCGCGAGACCGACAGCGCCTGGGTGCGCGAGGAGCTGTCGCGGTTTCAGTCCGTCACCCATTGCGAGGCCTGCAACGGCCAGCGCCTGAAGCCCGAGGCCCTCGCGGTGAAGGTCGGCGGGCTTTCCATCTCCGACGCGACGGAGTTTTCCATCAAAAAGGCGGGCGAGTGGTTCAACGGCCTCGAAGCCAAGCTCAACAAGAAAGAAAAGGAAATCGCGGTCCGCGTGTTGAAGGAGATCCGCGACCGTCTTTCCTTCCTTAATAATGTGGGCCTCGACTATCTGACGCTCAGCCGCGCATCGGGCACACTTTCCGGCGGCGAGAGCCAGCGCATCCGCCTCGCCTCGCAAATCGGCTCCGGCCTCACCGGCGTCTTATATGTCTTGGACGAGCCCTCCATCGGTCTCCATCAGCGCGACAACGCCCGCCTTCTCGAAACGCTGGTGCGCCTGCGCGACCTCGGCAATACGGTGATCGTCGTCGAGCATGATGAAGACGCGATCCGTTCCGCCGACTATATTGTCGATATCGGCCCCGGCGCCGGCGTTCATGGCGGCGAGATCGTGGCGCAAGGGTCGGTCAAGGACATCATGAATGAGAAGAAATCGCTCACCGGCGATTATCTCGCCGGGCGCCGCGAAGTGCCCGTGCCCGCCGAGCGGCGGCCAATGGTCAAGAAGAAGACAATCAAGATCACCGGCGCGACAGCCAACAACCTGAAAAACGTCACGGCGGAATTCCCGGTCGGGCTTCTCACCTGCGTCACCGGCGTTTCCGGCGGCGGCAAGTCGACGCTCACCATCGAGACTTTATACAAGGCCGCCGCGCGCCGTCTTTATAATTCGAAGGACGCGCCGGCCGAGCATACGAAGATCACCGGGCTCGAACATTTCGACAAGGTGATCGACATCGACCAGTCGCCTATCGGGCGCACCCCGCGTTCCAACCCCGCGACATACACGGGCGCCTTCACGCCGATCCGCGACTGGTTCGCAGGTCTGCCGGAGTCGAAGGCGCGCGGATATAAACCGGGGCGGTTTTCCTTCAACGTCAAGGGCGGGCGCTGCGAGGCGTGCCAGGGCGACGGCGTCATCAAGATCGAGATGCACTTCCTCCCCGACGTCTATGTCACCTGCGACGTCTGCAAGGGCAAACGCTATAACCGCGAAACGCTGGAGGTGAAGTTCAAGGGCAAGTCCATCGCCGATGTGCTCGACATGACGGTCGAGGAAGGCGCCGAGTTCTTCAAGGCGGTGCCGTCGATCCGCGAAAAGATGGAGACCCTGAACCGCGTCGGCCTCTCCTACGTGAAGATCGGCCAGCAGGCGACGACGCTTTCCGGCGGCGAGGCGCAGCGGGTGAAGCTGTCCAAGGAGCTGTCGAAGCGCGCCACGG
>JAUIEG010000167.1 GCA_030428745.1 Alphaproteobacteria bacterium | reverse complement strand
CCGACCGCGACAGTCCAACCCGCTGCGCCAATAGGGAGCCCGTCCAGTCGGATGACGCCGAATTATGAATGAGCAATAGAGCCCGCGTAATCTTTCCGGAAGCGGATTGGCTTTCAACACTGGATGCTATTTTGGGCGTCGATAAAACAGCAGACAAGATTTCCGTCAGCATGAGATTGAACAGTCCGTTGACCACATGTCCGGACTGCGGTCGTGGCGAAACGCCTTCTTTTACAACCATTTTATTGATCTCTTCGATATGCGCCGTCCGATGAACTTCATCTTTGTGCAGAATAAGCGCCTCAGGAAGAAAGCGCGCGACGGTGGTCTTTGCGGCTGCATCCCAGATTGAACCGCCTGCAATAAACTGAATGGGCGCATCCTCGCCGCCATGGTTGAAAACATAGTTTCCCGGCTTGCGGCGGAGCACTTCCATAAGCGGGTCCATGACGCCGACGCCGGGGCCGGATGCAAGCCGATGTCGGTCGCCATGAGGCAGAAACACGACATCGCCTGAATTCAGGGTGTCCGAGAGTCCGCCCCCTTCAAACCAGATCGGTCCGCTAATGACGCTGTAGATGACGGCATAGTCGATATCGGGCGCTTCAACGCCCCATGGCGCTCCCGCATTGACGACGCCGAAGGAGGTCGCGCGAAACCGCGCCATGGTTAAAAGCCGTTCGAGTTCCATTCAGAGGCGATACACTTGGATAATAAAATGAGCAATTCCAATATGTGCTCTGGCCGGGTTTTCGTCCCAGATTGTCTGACAGGAGGAACGAAAATTATGACAATAACATTGGAACGGGCTCAATCGGCGCTCACCCGCGCTTTATCGGCGGCGAGCAGCCAGAATGTGCCGGTGGCCGCGGTCGTCGTGGACGCCGCCGGCCGAATGGTCGCTTCGGCGCGCATGGATGGCGTCGGCTTCATGAACATCAGCGTCGCGTTCCGGAAAGCCGGAACATCGGCGAATTTCGGATATCCGACACAAGCGATGGCCGATCTGGCGTCGAAGGAGCCTTTGATCCTCGCAGCCTTCACGGGCGATTCCGAGGTCATGGCGCTTGCTGGCGGCGTCCCGATCAAGGATGGCGATGCGACGATCGGCGCGATCGGCGTCGCGGGCGGACATTACGCGCAAGATCATGCAATCGCCGTTTTTGCGGTGGGCAAGGAAAGCGAAAATGGGGGTAACGAATCATGAGCGGCGAACAATACAACAAAGAGGATTTCACTCGTGGCAAGCCCATGCCGCGTCAGGGCGAAGCCGGCGGCTACGATCAGAACTGGTACCCGATTGCGCTTTCCACGGACGTTCGCGAAGGTGAGGTTTTCGGAACCGAATTCTTAAACGGACGCGTGATCGCCATCCGCGATGCTGACGGAAAGGCGCAAGTCCTGAGCGCTTATTGCCGTCACCTTGGCGCGGATCTTTCTGACGCCGATGTCGTAAACGGAAAAGTCGTCTGCCCGTTCCACAAATGGGGATACGACGCGACCGGTCAGTGCGTCGAAACAATGACCGGCGACAAGCCCCCGGAACAGGCGAAACTTTTCAAATTTCCAACGGAGGAAAGCTGGGGCGTGATCTGGGCATTTAATGGTCTCGAACCGTTCTACGAAGTGCCGACGCCTGCAATGAAGGAAGAGGACGCGGACTTCGAAGTGGAATTCAACCACATGACGAATGTCGATCACTTCATCCCTTATTCGAATTCTTCTGACATTCAGCACCTGCGGGCCGTGCACAAGATAGAGCTCGAGGTTGATCCCAAAAACGTTGAGCGCTGGCCCGGCCGCATGCGCTACTCGCAAGAGATGACAATGCCGGGCATGCCGCCGATGACGCAGACCGTAAACATATTCGGCACTAATTGCCTGGTGTTCGAGGGGAACATGATGGGAAAGCATGTTTACAACATGTCGGCGGGCAAGCCGCTTCCCGGCAATCGCACATTGCATACTATGATGTCGGCGACGGCAAAAAGCACGGGCGCGCCCGGCGAAGATGAGATGGTGAAAGCCATCATCCAGCAAGGGCTCGCTTTCGGCCGCCAGCTTTTCGAAGAAGATGACATGGTAATGCGCAGCATCCGCTTTCGTCAGGATACGCTGACAGAAACCGATCGCATGCTAATGACGTTCCTGCGCTATGTTCGCGAATTCCCGCGCACCGACATTGCTTGCGATATGATTTCCTAAAAGTTCAGGCCGGTCGCGCTCACAAGGCGCGCCGGCCTGATGCATTCAGCTTTCTGATTTCATATGTTTTTTGAATGCAAGAAAATATCTGATCGAAACCTGCCTTGCTCCTCTGGTTCCACGAGCCTTTCTCGCAGAGCTTTGCTCGCTACTGGAGTCGCTTTCGCGGGCTCTTGCACGAGAAGCGAAGCTGTGGATTCGCGCCCGAATATCGTTTTCATTATGGCGGACGATCTTGGCTATGCGGACCTCTCCTGCTACGGGCGACGGGAATATGAAACGCCCAATATCGACTCTCTTGCCCGTGACGGGGTGCGGCATTTGCAAGCTTATGCAAATTCTGCTGTCTGTTCCGCCACCCGCACGGCGCTGATCACAGGACGCTACCAGTATCGCCTGCCTGTTGGTCTGGAAGAACCCATCGCATTGCGTGATGTGGGGTTGCCGCCATCGCATCCAACCTTGCCTTCACTCTTGCGGGATAACGGATATAACACAGCGCTTGTGGGCAAGTGGCATCTTGGCGCGCTTCCGAATTTTGGCCCGCTCAAGAGCGGCTATGATCACTTCTGGGGCTATCGCAGCGGCGCTATCGATTACTTTACGCATCGCGGCGTGATGGCGCCCGACCTTTGGGACGGCGAAACGCAGATCGAGGAAGACGGATATCTGACCGATCTTCTCGGACAACGCGCCGCGGAGATGATCTCGTCATTTGCTAAATCCGACCGGCCGTTTTTCCTGAGCCTCCATTTCAGCGCGCCGCACTGGCCTTGGACTGGTCCCGACGATGAAGCCGAATCCCGGCGCTTGGCGGAAACCGGAAACCCGGCGGCGCTGCTCCATTGGGACGGCGGCGACCTTGAAACCTATGGCGCCATCGTCAAGAGAATGGACTTTCAGGTTGGGCGGGTTCTCAAAGCGTTGAGTGACGCCGGCCTGGAAGACAACACCATAGTCGTTTTCACGAGCGACAATGGCGGCGAGCGATTTTCCGATACATGGCCATTTTCCGGCAAAAAAACGCACCTTCTAGAAGGCGGCGTCAGGGTGCCGTCCATCGTCAGATGGCCGCAAAAACTGAAAGCTGGCTCCGTCAGCAATGACGTGGTCATCTCAATGGACTGGGCGCCGACGCTTCTGCATGCCTGTGGCGTGCCAATGCATCCTGATTATCCCGCAGATGGCCTCGACATCTTCGCGCTTGCCGGCGATCAACGCCTGCAAGAGCGCACTTTATTCTGGCGTTACAAGAATCTTAGCCAGGAAGCGTGCAGATCAGGACCATGGAAGTATCTAAAAATTCTCGACAATACATTTTTGTTCAATGTAGTTGATGATCCATTAGAGCGGGCGAACCTCAAGGATCGCTATCCTGATATTTTTGCGACGCTGTTGCGCGAATATGACGCGTGGAACGCGACCATGCTACCCATCGACGCGCTCTCCTATTCACATGGCTTTGTCGGTAGCGAGATGGCGGATCAATTTGGGCTGAAACGAAATCCTGAGGACATGCTGCGTCCGCCGGAAAGCCACGAGTAACGGCGTGCAAACCGTCGACCAAGGAGCCATCATGAAGAATCTGGATACGAAAGGCGGGCATGCGCCTCTGGTTGTTCCGCACGTTGAAATCGATCCCTTCGCGAGGGAGTTTCTTCTCGATCCTTACAGTTATCACGAAGGACTGCGCGATCCGGGGCCGGTTGTCTGGCTCACTCAATATGAAATCTATGCAATGGCGAGGTTTGAGGAAGTGAGATCGGCTCTTCTTGACCACGATACTTTCCTCTCCAGCCGCGGCGTCGGACTTGCCGATTTTGCCCAGGAGAAACCCTGGCGTCCGCCATCTTTGCTGTTGGAGGCTGACCCTCCGCTGCACGAGCGGACGCGGGCGATCATGCAATCCGTTATCTCCCCCATGTCTTTGAAAGAGCTCGAACCCGTTTGGCAATCGCGAGCGGAAAGCCTTGCCGACGACCTCGTCAAGCGGGGCGAATTCAATGCTGTCTCGGACCTTTCCGAAGTCTATCCGATGCTGGTGTTTCCTGACGCAGTTGGCTTGATGGAGGAGGGCAGGGATAACCTGCTTGTGTATGCGGCGACCGTGTTCAACGCATTCGGCCCGCAAAACGAAATTCTGGAAGAGAGCCTCGCCACGGCGCGCGATGCCGCCGCATGGGTCGCCAATGCCTGCAAGCGCGAAAACTTGAGCATGGGTGGCTGGGGCATGGCGGTCTACGAGGCCGCCGATAAGGGAGCGTGCTCGCAAGAAGAGGCCGAACGGCTTGTTCGCTCTCTTCTCTCCGCAGGCGTCGATACAACCGTGAACGGGATTGCGACGACCGTTTACGCGCTGACGCGGTTTCCGGAGCAATGGAAGCGCCTGCGCGACAACCCTCGTCTTGTACGCAGGGCTGTAGAGGAAAGCCTGAGATGGGATTCAACGGTCCAAACATTTTTCCGCACGACATCGCGCGACGTGACGATCGGCGACGCGCTTATCCCGGAACAATCAAAGGTGCTTTTATTTCTGGGAGCCGCGAACCGCGATCCCCGGAAATGGGATCGCCCTGACATATTCGACATTTCCCGACCCACCAGCGGGCAT
This sequence comes from Alphaproteobacteria bacterium, assembly GCA_030428745.1. GTDB lineage: Bacteria > Pseudomonadota > Alphaproteobacteria > Caulobacterales > Parvularculaceae > Hyphococcus. Next base: position 1,454 of record JAUIEG010000167.1, on the reverse strand, counting down.
GTCGGGTTTGGCGCTGGGATCCATCAATGTCTGGGGCAGATGATTGCGCGGCTTGAGAGCCAGCTAATCCTGACGGCTTTGGTGGAGAGATGCGGATCTATAACCGCTGTCGGCCCGATTAGACGGAGGGCTAATAACACCTTGCATGCTATTCAGTCGCTTCCAGTTATGGTTTCGCCACCCTCTTGACGGCGCCAATGATTGAGGGACCTTGCCGTCCGATCTATTCGTGGGAGCGCATGGCCGCATAACGAAGTCGAGTCCGCTTGCTTATAAGCTAACAAGACTAGCGCATAGCAAATTGTAGATTTATAATCTACTGAAAATATTGAAGAAAAAGGAATTACATCTACGTTCACACCGTAGGGGTCACTGGTTCAATCCCAGTCGCGCCCACCACTTAACTAGCTGATATTATTGTATTTATTTTCTATTTTCTTTGTGGCCGACAGAGAAAAAGGGGCGCTATACGTTAGCGCACTGTTAGCTCACCCCCAAAATCGGCCCTTGAGATCATTGATTTTCTCACGCCGTCAATTCGCCTGTTAGCGCAGATCTCGCGCACCCATGGAGCCCTACATTACGTGCTGAAAAAGCCGATCCGCGAGACCCAATACATCATGGACGGCGCCGTTCAGGTTTACAGGCGGCAAGAGAACGGAATTTGGTATGCGCGTTTTTCCGTAAAGGGACGTCAGCTTAAAAAGTCTCTGCATACGGAAGACCTGACCAAAGCTAAAAAAGAAGCGCGTAAAAAATATCTTGAAGCTGTGGGGAGGGCTCAGGCGGGCAGGCCCATAACGGATGTTCCGTTCAGTCAGGTGTCAGCCTCTTTCATCGAATATTATGAAGAGCTGGTGGAACGCGGTGAAAAGCTGCCAGAAGATTTCAAATACAATGTCGAAGGAAAAATAAGGCGCTTCTTTGATCCATATTTTGGCAAGATGGGCATTGCGGAAATAATCACCCGTGACATTGACAAGTTTCAGGATTGGCGGCGTCGGTATTGGACTAAGGGGCCGAGTTCAAAGGAACTGGTCGTCACCTATAGTCGCGGCAAGAGCAGAGGCATTACCGGAACGATTGAACACGGTGCGCCAAAGAAATCGACGCTTAACCGGGAACTTGGCGTCCTCCGCCTGATCTTCAAACATGCTGAAAAAGAAGGCTGGATTGCGTCGGGTGAAATCCCAGCAGTCAGATATGTGAAGGGTAAAACCGACAGGCGTCCGTCATCCGAGCCTTATGAGGTGCAAACGCTCGTGAGCTTTCTGGATGAGCAGATATTAGAGGTTGGAATTTCCAAACAAGAACGCGGAAGGCGCATTCTGTTCTGGGCTTTCGTCAATATTGCTTACACGACGGGCATGCGTCCCGTGGAGATGAAGAATCTGCGCTGGCGGGACGTTGTGGGCATCAAGGAGCGCTCGACTTACCAATTTAAAGAACTGAAA
>JAUIEG010000166.1 GCA_030428745.1 Alphaproteobacteria bacterium | reverse complement strand
AGCGCACACTCATCGCGCCGGGCGCTATGGGATTTCCAAGGGATGTTACGGATTACTGGCGGAAATTGGGATCGAACAGGATTTCAGCCCGAGCGCGGGATTTGACTTTTCTGGCCGAGGCGGCCCTGATTTTTCATCCATGTCCAATCGTCCGTTTACGGTTTCTGACCAGGACTGGCGCATTCAGGTGACGCCGGTTTGCGGCGCGCGCGCAATCGCCCGCACACGTAGTTTTTTGTCGCAAGAGAATGCGGCGCCCGGCTTTCCGGAATATGTGAAACAAAAATCCCCGGAGATGTCGCGGGCCATGCGCCTGTCGCCGGAAGGAGCGAGCCTTTTAGAACTTCAGGCGCTCACCCGCCGTCTCGTCAAAGACAAGACGCCTGTTCTCACCTTTACGCTTCATTCAACTTCATTAACCGCGGGCGGTAATGTCTACGCGCCTGATGGGCAACATGTTGATGAAATGCTGCGGACAAGCGCAGCCTATCTCCATTGGTTCAAGGAGAGCGTTGGCGGCGACATTATTTCCCTTGGCGAACTCGCCGATCTTTATGCCGCGGCGGAGCAGGCTTAACACCGCGTTAAGTATGAGACCGGTATTTTAACATCCTCCACAGAGCCGTGAGGAACTGAACATGCCGGTGACTGAAATACTACGTCTTGTTTTCGGCTTCATCGCCGTTCTCGGTATGATTGGCGGTTCCGCTTTCCTTGCGCGCAAAGCCGGTCTCGCCAATCTTCCAGGCGCATCCGGAAAGAAGCGCAGGCTCGCGATCTCTGAATCGCTGCCGCTCGATGCGCGCCGTCGCCTCGCGATTGTTCGGTGTGACGATCTTGAATATCTGATCGTTCTCGGCCCATCCGGAGAGACAGTCGTCGCCAGCGGGCTCACCGCTCCTGCAATCGAAGAAGAGCATGGCGATGCGCCGGCCCAATTCAATCCGTTTGCGGAATTTGGCGGCTTCTCCAGGAAACTGCGCGAGATCGGCGTAAAACCCTCAGATAAAGCAAAAGCTGCATGATCCCGGCGGGCGACCGTCAGCTTGAATGCGATGCAGCATAAAGCCGGTCTTGAGTGACGCCTGGGGACGAGGCGAGCTTAGCTCTCACACCCGCTTGGCTTGGCGCGCAGGAGCCGGTAAGCTCCGGAGCGTGGGCTTGGGTAAAGAGGGGGATTCTAGATGATCCGAATTTTGCTGCCGTTGGCGATCGTCGCGGCGATTTTCTTTGGACCGATGTTTGCGGTCGAAACAACGGATCCTGTGCGCGGCGAAAGCATGTCCGTCGTCACAGGAGATTATTTCATCGGCAATGCTGTTGACTGCGTCATGGATATGCGGCTGCCCTTGGGCGAGGAATGCGCCACGGAAGGGCGCATGAATGACGGCACGATTGTCGGCAGCGCGCTGACCTGGGCGTCCGTCCTTTGCGGGATCGCCGCCATTCTCGGCATTCCCGGCCTGTTGCCGGTGATTGGCCGTCTTACGAGCGTTGTCACGCTGGCGGCGGGGCTCGCTTCGTTGGGCGCCATGGGCCTTTTCATGATGGGCATGATCGGGTCGGACGCCGGACTGGCGGGCGTTCAATGGGGCGCCTACCTTTCGGCGGGGCTTTCACTTCTGACGACAATTACAGGCCTTTCCGGTATGCGCGGGCGATAGCGCCAGCCAATAACAACTCCAAATAAAAAGGCCGCCTGAAAAGGCGGCCTTTTTTGATCGGTATGATTTGAACGCGCTTAGCGCAGCGGCGAACGACCGACGCTGAGGAAGGACGGAGTTTCGTTCGCTGGCGCGGATGGCTCGGCTTCATCGCTTGCATTTGCAACGGGACGCGGCGCGGGCGCCGGGCTCGACGGACGAGCGCGGCGGAAATCTTTCGCTGAGGTTTCCGACAAGGGATCGTCGGAGTGACGGCAATTGCCTTCGAAATGCGCCCCTGTTTCGACAGAAAGCGAGCTGTGAAGAATGTCGCCCTGAATATGAGCGGTGGAGGCGAGGGAGACGGACTTGGCGCGAATGCCGCCCTCGACGCGGCCGCGCACGGTGACCGTCTCACAGATAACTTCGCCTTTGACGGAGGCTTTCTCCCCGATGATCAGGGAGCCCGCTTTGATGTCGCCTTCAAGCGATCCGTCAAACTGGATTTCGCCGGCAGAATTGACATTGCCGCGCATGACGACGTCGGAAGAGATGATGGACGGCACTCCGGCGGATTTCATAACGCCTGATCCCTTTCTTGGCGCAGATTGCGTGCTTGCCTGCTGAACCGACGCCTCCTGAGACCCATTGTTCATGGTTTTCAGATCGCCTTGCTGCTTAGCTGGTTTAGCTTTCGAAAACATATCTACCTGCCTCTATAAAACGGCGAGGATTGAGCGGCTTGCCCTTGTACAGCACTTCGTAATGAACGTGCGGTCCGGTTGAGCGGCCGCTAGACCCCAGCTCCCCAATCTTGTCGTGAAGAGAGACTTTTTCGCCTGTCTTCACCGATCTACGGTTCAAATGCGCGTAACGGGTAATGAACCCGTTCCCATGGTTGATTTCAACTACGCGACCGAAACCAGAGCGTGTACCCGAGAAATGGACCACGCCGTCTGCCGTCGCCGTCACTGGCGACGCCCAGGGCGCAGCAAAATCAATGCCGTTATGGCGGGAATACTTACCATTGATCGGGTCGCGGCGAATGCCAAAGCCGCTGGTGTAGCGGCGGCCGACCACGAGCGGAGAAGAAAGAGGCACATTTTGCAGCGCCTTGTAGATCGCAGCGAGGTCGTCCACGGCGGCGGCCGCGCGATTGGCGTGCTCGTAGAAGACAGCGGCGGCTTCGCCGCCGGCGGCGATGTCAATGAAAGGGCCGCCCTGGGCCAGCATGGTGTTAGAGATTTTCGCAGGCGTTACGAGCGATTCCGCCGGTACGCCGACGCTCGACAACAACAGGGTAAGGCTTTCGCGCTCGGCCAGCGCCTTTTCTTCGAGAGCTGCAATAAGGAGCATCTGCTCGGAATAAAGATCCGCCGCAGCGTGATTCATGGCCTTGATGGCTTCTGAAGCGCCGCCCTTCACCTCCGAATTGACTGGCTGGCCGGCGCCAAGTTTGCGGGCCGCGGACATACGTGATTGACGCGGGGTCGGCTCGCCGGGGGCGATGTCGATCATGATGCGGTTGCCATTGGTCGGCCGCTGGCCGTTGGGCCCGCCGGCTTCGGAAAGGCCTTTGGCGAGGGCGCCGAGGCCTTCGTCGATCGCCGCCTTGCGCTCCACCATGTTCTGGAGGAGCTGGTGGCGCGCCGAAATGTCTGAGAGCGTTTCGTCGAAATTCTGTTTGATGATCTGGTTCAGTTCGCTGACATCGTCATAGGCGCGCTGAGCGTCATGGAGGCGTTTGGAGTAGGTGGTCTCCATGATCCGACTGTCGCGGTCCTTGGCGACAATGATCTGTTCCTTGAAGACCACATTGACCGAGGCGTAGGCGACCCACAAAAGCGCCGCGCCGACAATGACCGCAAGCGCGATCTGGCTCTTCGAGGACATGGAAATGAAGTGAACGACACCATCGCTGCGATGGTAAATCTGCCGTTCCTTGAAGATACGGCTGAGTACGCGCCTCATTTTGCCGGAACGACGGCTCATTAAACGAACGCCCCTTGCACGCGCTTACACACGCAACCTAGCCACCCCTGCTCACAGGGAAGCGCAAAACTGCGCATTACGCAATAGTTATGTGATGGTGTAACGCTATTTTTCGCCGTCTTTATCATAACTTATGATTAAACCCGGGTTTCGTTTCCAATAGGTTCATAAAACCCTCGTGACAGTCCGGCTTTCGCCCTCGCTTCATGGTTAAAGGGCGGTTTCACCTGGCCCTTAAAATAGCGGCTTCGCAGGTCCTTGAAGGCGGCTTCCGGTTCAAGGCCTCTGGCTGTGGCAAGAGCGTCGAACCAGCGTTTTCCACAGGCGACGTGACCGACTTCTTCTCGATAGATGACTTCGAGTACGGCGACGCTGGCGTCATCGCCCGCCGTCTGCAGCCTTTCGATCATATCCGGCGTAACGTCAAGTCCTCTCGCTTCCAAAATGAGCGGCGCAACAGCTAGCCGTGCGAGGGCGTCATGGCGGGTGGTTTCAGCCGCTTCCCAGAGGCCGTCATGGGCGGAAAGGGCTCCATAATGGCAATTGAGCTCTTTGAGGCGCGCGTCGACCATGCGGAAATGGCGCGCCTCCTCGCCGCCCACCTGGATCCAGTCACGAGCGAAAGCCGCGCCGTCGAGGCCCGCGTCAGAAATCGCAGGGGCAAAGCGTGCGGCCATGTCGAAAGCGAGATCGATGGCGTTGAATTCGATATGGGCGATGGCGTGGAGAAGGGCGGCGCGGCCTTCAGGGCTGCCGAAGCGGCGGCGCGGCGCCTTGCCTGGCGGAACGAGCCGCGGGGCTTTCGGCCGAGCGGGGCGATCCGGCGGGACCTGGACCTCTCCCAGCGGTGCGCCCGCCCGCCGCAGGCTGTCAGCTTTCTCAGCCGCGCCCGCTTTCTGCTCTGGCTCAGCTGTATCCAGCACCATGGCTGCGGCCGCTAGGAGGGTTTCGGGGCCGTTCAAAGCGCTTTCACCGCCGCCAGCACGTCCTCCGCGTGGCCCGCGACTTTCACCTTGCGCCAGATCTTCCGGATCACGCCGTTTTCGTCGATCAGGAAGGTCGCCCGCTCAATGCCCATATATTTCCGGCCATACATGCTCTTTTCGACCCAGACGCCGTATTTTTCCGTGACAGCGCCGGTCTCATCGGCTCCGAGGTCGACTTTAAGGCCATGTTTTTCCTTGAACTTCTGGTGTTTGGCAATGCTATCGCGCGACACGCCGATGATCCGGGTCTTGGCGCGCTTGAACTTCGCCATGTCTTCGGAAAAAGCGATGGCTTCTTTGGTGCAGCCTGACGTGTCGTCCTTGGGATAGAAATACAGAACCGCCTTCTGTCCCGCGAGATCCTTGAGTTTCAGCGTGGTCCCATCATCAAGGGGGAGGGTGAAAGCCGGGGCTTTCGAGCCCTCGGCAAGCGCTTTCGTCATGGTGATGTCCTAAGAAGGTTATTGATGGCGGGCACCATATCGGCCTTTGCCGAAATCTCCAGTGCGTGTGTGTTTCTTGCTGTGTGTTTTTCGCCCGCTCCCTTGCCGACAGCGGCGTTGGCCGGTACCCGTAGACGTTTGCGGCGCCGGTGATGGATGGGGCGGGGCCGCCGACAGGTTAGAGTGTCGCGAGGGTTGCGGCTTGCATGAAAAAGCGGGCGTTGAAATCGGCTGTCATAGCGCTTGAAGTCATCGCCCTGGTGATCGCTATCGCCGCCGCCGCGCTTATATTTCTGACCTGGCGGCTCGGTCAGGGGCCGGTCTTACTCAATATTTTCAAACCAAGCGTTGAATTCGCCATCGAACGGCGTCTGCCGAAAGGATATAACGCAAAGCTTGGTGAAATCGAATTGCGGCGCACGGATACGCGTGGTGAATACCGCCTCACTGTAAACAATATTGCCATTTTCGATACAGATGATCATGAAGCGGCGAGCGCGCCGCAATTATTGATGACATTCGATCTCGGCGATTTTCTCGCAGGTGAAATCGGACCGAAAACAGTCATCTCGGACGGCGCGCGTTTCAGCATCATTCGCCGTGAAAACCTCAATGTCGATATTCCCATCGTTCAGACGAAAGCGTCTAGAAAAAAGGGCCCCGGCCTTTCCGCGCTGCTTGAAGGCAGGTTGCTGAAAAGCGCCTTTGAAGAAGCGGAATTGTCGGATGCGGAGATCACCTTCTTCGACGAGGCCTCTGAACGATCATGGACAGCGCCGGCGACACAGGTGCGCCTTCGCCGTGATGCCGACGGGCTGACGGCGATGCTCAATGGCGGCATTGACATGGGCGACGCCAAAGCCGGCGTGAAGGCGACCGCTGACTATGGATCCGAAAGCGGCGTCATCAATGTCATGGTCGATGGTGAAAACTTCCCGGTCGGCGATGTGCTCAGCACTTTCTATGGAGATGTGGCGGCCATTATTGATGCGCCGGCGAGCGGTCATGCAGATATCGCCTTTACGACTGAAGGCGCGGTCCTGTCATCAAAGTTCAATGCGCGATTAGGCGAAGGCGTCTTGCGCGTTGGCGGCGTTCCGCGAAAGGTCTCCTTCATTGAGTGGGAAACCCGGTTTGATCCGGAGGCGAACCGCTTTTCCATCGATCATTTCAACTTCGATCTCGAAGGCGCCAAGGGATCCGTCGCC
>JAUIEG010000165.1 GCA_030428745.1 Alphaproteobacteria bacterium | reverse complement strand
GGGCCGGCAATCCGGGCCTGAAGGCGCTTGGCGCCAGGGCGGGCGTCAAGGGGCCGCCCTCGACCTATCATCTAGGCTTTTTGATTGGCCCACGGATCAATGCGGCCGGACGCATCGGCCACGCCAGGCTCGCCTTTGAGCTGATGACGACGGAAGATATCGCGCGCCGTCAGGAGCTTGCGGAAAAACTTCATATTCTCAACGCGGAACGCCAGGAGATTGAGGCTGACGTGCAGGCGGCTGCGCTGCGCGATATCGAAACCAACCAGCGTCACGCCCATGATGTGATCGTCACGGCCGGCGAGGGATGGCATCCGGGCGTTATCGGCATCGTCGCAGGTCGGCTTAAAGAAATTTACGACCGGCCCGTGATTGTCATCGGCGCCGAGGGGGAGACGGGCAAAGGCTCCGGCCGGTCCATCACTGGCGTCGATCTCGGCGCCGCGGTGAGTGCGGCGCGCGAGGAAGGATTGCTGACAGCGGGCGGCGGTCACGCTATGGCGGCGGGGCTTTCCATCGAGGTGAACCGCATCGCCGATTTCCGCCGGATGATGAATGAGCGTCTCGCGCGCGCGGTGACTCTCGCGCGCGCCAACCGGACCTATGACATTGACGCCGTCGTGGCGCCGACGGCCGTGTCGAAAAGTTTTGCGGATCTCACCGGCTTGGCGGGCCCGTATGGTCCCGGCAATCCGGAGCCGGCCTTCGCCTTGCTCGACTGCCGCGCGGAATATCTGAAGACCGTTGGCAAGGGGCATTTGTCCCTGACGCTGGTGAACCCGGTTGGCGAATCAGCGCGCGCGATCGCTTTTCGAGCCGAAGGTGAAGCGCTCGGCGAAATTCTCTCTTCGGGCAAGCGGTTTCATGTCGCGGGAAAAATCCGGGCCGATGACTGGCGCGGCGGCGACGCCGGACAGCTTCAGATCGCCGACGCGGCGCCCGCGCTCTGAGCGCCTCGCTTTCGCTCGGGAGCGGCCTGAAAACTTTTGCCTGGGCCCCGCCGATAGGGCTTGCAAGGCGCGGTCGAGGCGCCTATACAGCCCGCTCGCCGAGTGATGGCGCATATGCGTGGGCCCTTCGTCTATCGGTTAGGACGTCAGGTTTTCAACCTGAAAAGAGGGGTTCGACTCCCCTAGGGCCTACCATTTCATCTCCGAAATGACTGATTTTACTACGCTTCGCGCGCCAGCCACGCTGTCTGGCGTGCGGGAGAAGACCGTTGATTTCAGCCCCTTTTTGGCGTCTATTAAGGTTCGTTAATCGTGTTCGGACAAAGGGGTCAGGTCCATGAGGGGTATTCTCGCCATCGCAGCGCTGCTGTTCGTCGTCGTCGCGCCGGTGTCATCGGCATATGCGGCCAAGCTCTCCAAGTCTGAAATTGAGGAAGTGCTGACCTCGCAAGGCTATGCGGTGCAGGATGTGGGGCCCAATACACTCTTTGTTCGCGTCGCCGATTACGACATTCGCATCGATATTCAGGGGCCTGACGGGGATATTTCCTATCGCACCTGGCTCTTTGAAGTGGACGGAAGCGGCGTCAGCTACAAGGTTCTCAACCAGTTCAATAATGATGTGAAATTCGGCCGCGTCTATCTTGATGAAGATGGCGATGTAACCCTTCAAATGGATCGCAACGGCGCTGGCGGGGCTTCGCTCCAGAACATCGAATCCGATTTCGACGTATTCCTGATGCTGATCAGCTCCTTCATGGATCATCTCGAATCGCAGGTTGTGGCGTAAACGGACGATTTTCTTGTGCGGTCGCAACACGCCGCACACATAGGTCGTAATGTTATCTAATAACCCATTTCTGCAACTGCGCGGCGAAAAATCCGGCGCGGCTCACTAAAATAGTGCATTTTTTGCGTGAAGGGATTAGTGTTTCCTTGCGGGTAGATTATAGTTAACAAGAAAAAAACAAACGGCTTAGTGCGCGACAGGGGTACCAAGAACATCATGGACGAGCGGTTTGATGCATCTCGTGACGACGAAGAATCGTCCAGCGACGATGAAGAGCGCTTCACGATCAAGGGCGTCGTGAAATGGTTTGATCCGGCGAAAGGATATGGCTTCATCATCACTGATGATGCGGAGGGCGATATCCTTATCCATTCATCTTGCTTGAAAGCGGCGGGACTTACGACGGCGCGTGAAGGGTCAACTGTTGAATGCGAAGTCGTGCGGCGGACGAAAGGTCTGCAGGCGGCGAAGCTATTGCATATCGATGAAACGACAGCGGCGGCGTTGCCGACAATGGCGCCGGTGGCGACGCAAACGCCAGCCGGTGATTTCGTCCGTGCACAGGTGAAGTGGTTCAATCGCGCCAAGGGCTATGGCTTTTTAACGCGCGGCGAAGGCACCGAAGACATCTTTGTGCATATGGAAACGCTGCGCCGTTCAGGCCTTGGCGAATTGCAGCAGGGCTCGCGCGTGCAAGTGTCGTTTGCAGCGGGCTCAAAAGGGCTTCTTGCGATTGAAGTCCGCGCCGATCAGGAAAACTAGAAGCTTATTATTCTTTAGACTGACAGTTTTCGTCACCCGTCCATTTGAGCTTATCTTGAAGCGAGCCAGCGTGGCGGTGTTGAGCAGCGCAACCGCATGCAGGACAGGCGGGCGCCCGACCGGCGGCGGCTTGGCGGTAAATCGCTGTGAGGCAAATAATGGCGACCCCGGCAGGATTCGAACCTGCGACCATCGGCTTAGAAGGCCGGTGCTCTATCCAGCTGAGCTACGGGGCCGGATGCGGGCCGTTATAGGCCGAAATCGGCGGATGGGCCTAATGGGCCCTTAGTGAGTCCACGGCTTGCGGCGGCGGAAGGAAAAATTGTCGGAATAAGCTTTGGGCTGCGCCTTTGGCTGGTGCTCGGCGTCGAGGCGGAACGGCAGGCCGTGACGCTCGGCATAGGCGACGGCCTCTTCCTGGCTGTCGAAAGAAAGGCGCACCTGGCCGGAGGTCATTTCGTCGCCGCTGGTCCAGCCCATGAGCGGATCGACGCGTCTCGCGGTCTCGGCCTCAAACTCTAAAAGCCAGCGGCTGGTCTTGGCCTTGCCGGACTGCATGGCGGTTTTCGACGGTTTGTAGATCCGAGCAAACATGCACTTTTCCCGCTTCTAGTCTCTCATTCCCGCCGAATGGTCGGGGCGGCAAGATTCGAACTTGCGACCCTCTGGTCCCAAACCAGATGCGCTACCAGGCTGCGCTACGCCCCGACTTGCGGCTCGGAACGGCTCTGATCCTTCATCTCGGGCCGGATGTAAAGACCTTTGGCGGGCTCTAATCGAGATCAGGCAGGGCGGTCGTGTCCACATCGTCGCTTGCGGCGGCAAGTTCGAGGGGAATCGTCACGTCCCGCCCGCTGGGGCTGAGGACGTAGGTCTTGGTGACAAAGCCGGCCTTGGCGATGCGGGCCTTTTTCGGTCCGTCGAGGCGGATGGTGCAGGGGGTCTCGCATTCGCCGACGCCGTCGATGGCCACGAGCGCGCCTTGCGGATCGGTATTGACCAGAAGGGTTGTCGTCCCGCCCGGCATCGTCAGGCAGCCCCCGAGCGACAAAACTCCCACCGCCGAAAAAATACGCATCAGAATACGCATGATGTGTCTCCCCAAATCCCTTACCGCTGCGCCGCCGCCAGCGCCATGAAAGCGCGTTCCAGGTCGATTTTCAAATCCTCGATGTCCTCAAGGCCGGCGTGGAAACGGATCACGGGGCCTTCCTCGCGCCACTCGGTGGCGCTGCGATAGGTTTCCGGCTTCACATGAAGGGCGAGGCTTTCATAGCCGCCCCAGGAAAAGCCGATCCCGAAAAGCTTGAAGGCGTTGAAGAAAGTCTTGAGCGCCGGCAGCGGCGCCGGTTTCAGAACGGCGCCGAACAGCCCCGACGCGCCTGTGAAGTCACGCTTCCAGATGTTGTAGCCCGGAAAGCCTTTTTGACCGGGGTGCAGAACGCGTTCCACCGCATCCTGCTTCTTCAGCCATTTGATGATTTCGTTGGCGTTTTCCTGATGGCGTTCCAGCCGCGCCGACAAGGTGCGCATGCCGCGCAATGCGAGATAAGCGTCGTCGGCCGAGACATTCGAGCCGAGCTGCAACAGCGCGTAATAAATTTTCTGCGCAGTCTGTTCGTCTGCGGAGGTGAGGGTTCCAACCAGTGCGTCGGCGTGGCCGACAAGATATTTCGTCGCCGCCTGTAGCGAGACGTCGGCGCCGAGCGCGATGGGCTTGCAAAAATATCCGCCGGACCAGGTGTTGTCGACGATGAGCTTCGCCCCGCCCCCATGGGCCACACGGGCGAGCGCCGGTATATCCTGCACTTCGAATGTAAGGGAGCCCGGCGATTCCGCGAAGATGACTTTGGTGTTTGGTTGCATCAGGGATGCAATGTCTTCTTCGCCGGCGACGGGATCGTAAAAAGTCGTCTCGACGCCGAAGCGCTTCAAAAACCGATCGCAGAATTTGCGTGTCGGATCGTAGGCGGTGTCGACCATCAAAACGTGGTCGCCCGCCGCAACGAAGGCGAGCAGCGAGGCCGTGCAGGCCTGAAGGCCGGACGGCGCGAGGCGCGTTTCAAAACCGCCTTCAAGGGCGGTGACCGCCTCTTCCAGCGCGCGATGGGTCGGCGTGCCAAGCCGGCCATAAGTTATCGACTTCGCCCCCTCGAGATAATCATCATAGGTGGGGAAGAGATAGGTGGAGGCGCGCTCCACAGGCGTATTGACGGGATGGGCCGGGCGCTGATGCGGGCGGCCAGCGACGGTAAGCTTCGTATTGTCTTTCATGAGGTTTTTCTAACGCAGATCAGGCGCCGGTTTAAGCGTCTAAAGCTCTTGGGCTGCGATTTTCCCGTTCAAGGCGTTCAACCACGCCGCTGCGCCGGTCGGTCACGGCGAATCCGAATTTCTGATAGAGCGGCAGGGCCGCCGGGTGGTCGAGGGTGCAGGTTTCAAGGCGCAGTTTTTGCGGCGCCCGCGACCAGGCAAGATCGAGAATATTCGTCAGGAAAAACCGGCCGAGGCCACAGCCCACATAATCGGGCGACAGGCCGAAAAATTTCAATTCATGCACATCGGACTTGCGCGCATCGATCTCCGCCATGCCGCCGGGCGCGCCGTTTACATAGAGCACATAGAAATAGACGTCGGGATCGTGAATCAGCGCCGCGAGATCTTCATCATTCATTTTGCGCCGGCTGATCCAGTTCCAGGGCGCGCCCACGAGATCGTAGAGATAGCGGTAAAAATGGATCGGCGGGTCTTCGACGCGCATGAGCGCTGTCTTGCGTTTGGGCGTCGGCGGCCGGGGAAGGTTGGGGCGCGACGACTGCTCCAGATAGGTGATGGTCACCTCAATCCGGTCTTCATTCGTCGGCGTCAGCGACAACGGGGAATATTGCGTCGTCATTTGTCTCCTCGCCCCATTCGCTCCAGGACCCGTCATAAAGGGCATGCGACCGTGATCCGGTCAACTCCAGTGCGAGGGAGAGTACCGCAGCCGTCACGCCTGATCCACAGCTTGTTATCACAGGCGTTTCGGGGCTGATTCCGGCATCCGTAAAAATAGCCGAGAGGTCGGCGACGGGTTTGAGCGCGTCCCCGTCCAGAAGGCTCAAAAAGGGCGCGTTCCGGGCCCCCGGCATATGGCCGGAGCGGACGCCTGGGCGTGGGTCCGGGGCCTTGCCGGCGAAGCGTTCGGGCGACCTTGCGTCGATGACGGTTTTTGCGCCCGTCAGCGCGTCCCGCACGGCCGCGGCGTCCGCGATCAGACCGGGCTGCGGGCGCGGGGTGTATATCGTCTGTGTGGGGATGGTTTTATCTGCCGTGACAGGCCGGTGCTCGGCGAGCCATCGTGGGAGGCCGCCGTCGAGTACAGCCACATCTTCATGCCCCATGGCGCGAAACGTCCACCAGACCCGCGCGGCGGAGAACAATCCCTTTTCGTCATAAACGACAACGCGATCGCTGTCTGAAATTCCGAGCGCCCCCATCGCCTGAGCAAACTGCGCCGGCGAGGGCAGCATATGCGGCAGGTGCGTTTCCCGATCGGCGATGGCGTCGATGTCGAAAAAGACCGCGCCGGGAATGTGGCGCGCGTTGTAATTGTCGATGGCCGCTCCCTGACCGGGCATGCGCCAGGAGCCGTCGACGATTTTCACGTTTGTTTCGCTGAGATGTTCAGCGAGCCATTGCGTGGAGACGAGGGGACCGAAATTCATGCAGCGGAGCTTAGCTCAACCACCCCGGCGCCGGGAGGCCTTTTTCCTTGAGGAATTCCGGATTGTAGAG
>JAUIEG010000164.1 GCA_030428745.1 Alphaproteobacteria bacterium | reverse complement strand
GGATGTTTGTTTTGAAATCCGACAAAAGCCTCAGCGGGCTTGCAAGCCTCAACCGCTGGAAATATCGCCCGGACAGCAGGAGGCTCGCACCCAATCGCTGTGATCGCAGCTTATTTTCGGATGATTTTAAACGCCGGCAGGCCGTCAGAGCGTCGTAATCGACGCGCCCTTAGCTTCGAGTTCTGCGCGCCGGGCGCGGAAATGCTCGCCATAGCCGTAAAACGGAATGCGCGGATTTAGATGGTGGATGAGGTGGTAATTCTGGAAGACGAACACCGCCGTCACCAGCGGCTGCAGCGCGCCGCGCGCAAGAATGACATTGCTTGACCGGTAAGGATCAGTCTCATCATGGGGGCGATGAACGATATAAGCGAAGAACATCGCCAGCAACGGCATCACAATGAGCGCCGGCAAGACCCAGAGGAAGAAAGTTTCGACCCCGTAACCAAGCGCCGCGAGTGTGGCCCATGCTGCCAAGACAACCAAGCGTTGGCCGTAAATTGAAATCGCCTGCTCGCGCTTCAAAGTCCCTTCACGGATCATGCGCCAGAGCTGAAGCTCATACCCCCACAGGATGGTCAAACAGCGCGCAAAGACCGCCAGCGGATTTTCTTTCGCAACCCACATGTCGCCATCGGTCTTCGGATCGTTGGGCGCGCGGTGATGGGCGAGATGGACCGCCTTGAAGGCTGGAAAGGGGAGAAAAAACCAGATGCTGCCAAACTGGCCAATGGCCTCGTTCAGCCATTTGAGGCGCGGATTGCCGCCGGAAATATTGCGGTGAATGGCCTCGTGATTGATATGCGCCAAGACGTAAAGCAGCGTCGCATTGACGAGGCAGGCCGCCCAAAGCGGAAAAACACCGTTGAGCGAGGCCGTTACGGAAGCGATAAGACCGGCCCAGAACAAGAAGAACAGCGCAACCGTCGGCCAGGCCGCGCCGCGGGATCCCGCGCGCGTTCCGGAAGAGGCATAAACGTCAAGGGCGCTAACATCTGTCATGAGTAAACATTAAGTCTTTGTTTACCTTCCCGCAAGCGACTTTGACCGCTGCAAAGCCTACGGAAAATCAATCACAAAGCCTTGTCTTTCGCATATGCGCCAAACCCTCGTTAACTCTCTTGCGGTAGGAAAAATCATGGCGCCGCCCTTTGATTCCGCCGGATTGGACCTTCAGAAGAAACCAAATCCGCTCACCGTTTTTCAGCAGACGCTGGAACGCGACGGCATTTCGCCATGGAGAGCCCGCTTCAAAGCCCACGATACCGAACGGCGCTATACTCAAAATCTGGTGGAAAAGACGCTGCCAAGCGAGCGCCTGCTCTGGTATTTGGTGATCTTCACCTATCTCGGCTACTGGATCCTCGATGTCCTGACCATTTCCGAAGGGCTGCAAACGGTGCTCACCATGCGGGTGATCGTCGCCTGCGCCATCGCGGCGCTGATCCCGCTTTCTTTTGTGCCGAAGATCAAACCGCATTTCGGCTGGCTGAGCGCCGGAGGCATCTGGCTCTCTGGGCTATCCATCATTGCGATGATTGCAATCATTCCGCCGCAAGGCGCGCCGCCCTATATCATCGGCGTCCTTGTCACTTTCGTTGCGGCGTCCTGCATCATGCGGATTCCGTTTCTGGTGGCGGCGGCGGCCTATATTTCAACCTCGGCGGTGTATCTGGCGGTTCTCATTATACGGCCCGCCTTTTCCGATGTGGATGTGATTTCAGGCTACTTCTTCATGGTCTCCATCGCCCTCGTCGCGGTGGCGACCAGCTATATGCAGGAAATTCGCTCACGGATGATCTGGCTGCGCGACGAACAGCGCAAACGTGACAATGAAGTCATCGAAAAACTTCTGATCGAAGCCACCGCCGCCGACCAGTCCAAGATCAACTTCCTCTCGATGATGAGCCACGAATTGCGGACGCCGCTGCACCAGATCATCGGCTATGCCGAGGTGGTCTCCAACTCCTACAAGGCTGCGAATGATGACGATGACAATGTCCGTCACCTGAACGAGATCCATGGTTCGGCCCATATTCTTCTTTCGCGAATCCAGAAGATGCTGCGTTTCGTCGACGCCACCGCCGGCAAGATGAAATATGAGATTGTCGAAACCTCGTCCCAGGAACTTGTCGATGTCGCTATCGAACGCATGCGGGCGGCGCTGGAGAAAGCCTCTATCCGCACCGATATAAGCGGGCTCAAAGACGCGACCCTGAATATCGACATCGTCCACACCTGCTACGCCATCAACAACATCATTGAGAACGCCATCAACGCGTCAGGGGCCGGAACAACCCTGCATTTCAGTGGAGAAACGCTCGAGGACGGGGCCTATGAGCTTGCGATCCGCGACGAAGGCCGCGGCATGTCGCCAGAGCAGATCGATAAAGCCATGAAGCCCTTTACCCAAAGCGAATCCGCGCTTGTCCGTTCGCGAGAAGGCCTGGGGCTCGGGCTGACTGTCGCGAAACACATTTTCGAAGATCAAAATGCAACGATCCGGCTTGCCTCAGACGGGCAAACGGGAACCTGCGCTATCGTCCGGTTCAACCCGCCGCCCGCGAAAGCCGAGAAGCCGCCCAAAAAAGCGCAGCAAGCCTAGATCATCGCACGCTTAAATGCGTCGAACACAAGCGAAACAGCCAGAAGATTAGTCGGCGGGCTTTTCAACCACGAGGAAGTAGATCGCTTCAAGCGGATCGGAAACGACCGAGACTTTTGCATCGGGAATGTCTGAAGCCATGGCCCGCATTTCTTCCTCATTGCGGAAGTAAAGGCTCCAGTCCGTGACATATTCCAGCGGCCAGATCCGGCCAGTGGCCAGATTATTCACATTGCCGATAATCACCTGACCGCCGGGCTTCACGAAATCATAAAGCCGCTTGACGAAGCGCTGCGCCAGCAGCGGATTGAGATAATCAACAAGGCCAGAGGAATAGATCACGTCATTGCCGACAAAGACGCCATTGTCCGCTGTCGGACGAAGCATTTCGCGGAATGAAATATTAAGGCCGCGAATGGTCAGGCGATCACGATCGGAAAGGCGCGCGATGCTGTCAAATGCAAAGTCCAGCGCCGCTGGCTCCTGGTCGACGAGATTGACCCGCCACTGCGTATTTTCTGCCGTCTCTTCGAGAAGATCTTTAAGCTCGCGCGCCGGGCCGGCGCCGACACTGGTGACAGTGAAATCACCCCCGTCTTCGCCACGGCGTTTTGCATAATCAGCGATTAGGCTCGCCACTGTCTCCATCCGGGTGATGACGAAACGCGACGCGCTCATGCCGAGAAGGTGCAGGAATTTTTGCGCGACGGTGTCGCCTTCCGGCCGCTGGTCATAGCCGTAATTCATGATCTTATAGTCGCCCGGATAGCCGGCAGGCTTGTAATAACAGCGCGCCCAGCCGGGACCGCCCAGAAGGATCTGGGAGACCGTGCGTTCCGTATAGGATTTGTAGGCGATGCGCTTTTGCTTGTCGTTATGGATTTCCGCCGTCAACTCGTTGCCACGACCAATGAGGTCGAGCCATTCGGTCTCCGCCGCCGCAGCGAGATCGCGGGCGATGTCGTTCAGCTCATCGGCAGTGCAGCGGTCTTCAATCGGCGCGACATGTTTTTGAATACGCAGGAGGTAGCCGCCGAGAAACGCCGTCGCATCGGCGCAGAAGGTCTTATACGCGATCGACGGTTCAAGGTCCGGCGCAACAGCGCGTCCCTCACGCGCAAGCACGCTGGCGTTTTCACGGATCAGCCAGTTGAGGTCGAACCGGTTCGCCTCAAGCTCGAACCCGACATTGACCGCGCCATGACTGGCGAGCCGGCGCACTTTGCGAGCGGCGCCGAGAAACAACTCACGGCCATGCTGGGTGAGGCGCAAAACGCCGGAGCTTCCAGCCGGGACGCCGAGATCGTCGCCGCGCAGGCGTGCGACGCAGCCCGCGCCGGCCGCGCTGATATTTTCGAGATCAAAGATTTCATCTTCAAAGGTTACGCGCGGGGGAGACCCGGCGAACACAGCCGACGCTTCATAGCGGCTCGGGCGGAAAAACCGCGCCTTACCGGCTGCCCCGGGGAGATTCTCGTAGCTCTTCGACATTACGCGATCCCAATTAAAACTCTCCCCGCGGCCAGAGTATGCCTAACAAATCGTAAAAAACAACGCTGTACGCACTCTTCCTGCGGAAAACCGTTGGTTAAAACTCTGATTACAGGAGAAAGCAGGGAAATCTGGCGCGTGCGGAGCATTCTATGTCGTTTCGGCTCTTCCAAAGGGACTAAAGGAGGATATTCGTCCCCGGTCATAGCGCCGCACTGCACTTAATGCGCCAGCAATTAGCAGACAAACAGCGTCAGGCGGCGTCATCGCCCACGAGAATTTCGCGCTTGCCGGCATGGTTCGCCGCCGAAATGACCCCTTCATCTTCCATTCGTTCAATGAGGGTGGCCGCGCGGTTGTAACCGATCTGAAGCCGCCGCTGCACATAGGACGTCGAGGCCTTGCGGTCGCGGATGACCACCGCCACGGCCTTGTCGTAAAGAGCGTCGCCGGAACTCGTGTTGCCGCCGAGATCAAGCCCGTCAAAGGCGCCGCCATCGTCGTCCTTCAATTCGGTGACTTCCTGAACATAGTCGGGCGCACCCTGTTTCTTGAGGAAGCTGACGATCTTCTCGACTTCGTCATCGGAAACGAAACCGCCATGGACGCGGCGCAGGCGACCGCCCCCGGCCATGTGCAACAGGTCGCCCTGCCCCAGGAGCTGTTCCGCCCCAGGCTCGCCGAGAATGGTCCGGCTATCGATTTTCGACGTCACCTGGAAGGAGATCCGGGTCGGGAAGTTCGCCTTGATGGTGCCGGTGATGACGTCGACCGACGGCCGTTGGGTCGCCATGATGAGGTGGATGCCGGCGGCGCGGGCCATTTGCGCCAGGCGCTGGACCATGGCTTCGATATCCTTGCCGGCGACCATCATGAGATCCGCCACCTCGTCGATCACGACGACGATGAACGGCATGGGTTCGTATTCAAGCTCTTCCGTCTCATAAACGGGCTCGCCGGTTTCCTCGTCATAACCGGTGTGAACGGTGCGGCTTAAGACTTCGCCGTTTTCTTCAGCTTCGGCGACACGGGTGTTGAACCCTTCAATATTCCGTACACCAACTTTCGACATGCGCCGGTAGCGCTCTTCCATTTCGCGCACCGTCCATTTCAGCGCGACAACCGCCTTTTTCGGATCGGTGACGACCGGCGACAGCAAATGCGGAATGCCCTCATAGACCGACAGCTCCAGCATCTTCGGGTCGATGAGGATCAGTTTGCACTGATCGGGCGACAACCGATAAAGCAATGACAGGATCATGGTGTTGATGCCGACTGATTTACCCGAGCCGGTGGTGCCGGCAATCAGAAGGTGCGGCATGCGCGCAAGATCGGCGAAAGTGGGCTCGCCGCCAATGGATTTACCGAGCGCCAAGGTCAGATCGCCGCCCGAATGCTCATAGTCTTCAGCGCCGAGAAGCTCGCGCAACAGCACCATTTCCCGATCCTGGTTCGGCAGCTCGATACCGATGGCGTTGCGGCCGGGCACCACCGCGACGCGGCAGGCGACGGCGCTCATGGAGCGGGCGATATCGTCCGCAAGACCGATAACGCGCGAGGATTTAGTGCCTGCGGCAGGCTCCAGTTCATAAAGCGTGACAACGGGGCCCGGGCGCACATTGATGATCTCGCCGCGCACGCCGAAATCGGCGAGCACATTTTCGAGCATGCGCGCATTCTGTTCCAGCGCCTCGTCAGAGACGACCGCCCGGCGCGCGCCGTTTGGTTTCGCCAGAAGGTTGAGGGGCGGCAATTCGAAATCATCCGCAGAGAAGACAGGCAGCATCGGCTGCGCCTCGCGGCGTTCGCGCTTGCTTGCTTTCTTCTTGCTCTTTTTACGGATGATCTTGCGGCGTTTCGCGCGCGCAGGCGCGGCGAGGATCGGTTCGCCATCCTCGTCATATTCCGTTTCGAGGTCGCCCTCCTCGTCTTCATAGTCTTCTTCTTCGTATTCGTACTCGTCTTCTTCGTCGCCCTCTTCTTCGTATTCTTCATCGTCCTCGGACGCTTCGCCTGAAAACCGCGCCCGCAAATCTTCAACCGCGTCCCGGACGGCGAGGGCGCCGTCTTCGACGGTCCACCAAGCATCGGCGAGACGCTCGCGGGTAAGGCCGCAAAGAATGGAGTAGGAAACGAGGCTTGCCATGGCGAACAGGCCCGCCGTCAGGGCGCGCGCGACGCCGGCGCCCA
>JAUIEG010000163.1 GCA_030428745.1 Alphaproteobacteria bacterium | reverse complement strand
GATGATTTCGCACATCCCGGCATGTGGCTTGTATCCGCCTGTTCCAGCATCACCACCGGTTTTCGCCGCAATCGCGCGCGGATGATGCTGCGGCCTCAGGAAGAATATGCGCCGGACAGGCTCAAGACGTTGCTTGAGGCGGCGTTCTCTGAGGGCAAACAGCCGGGGTTTTGCTTTGCAATCCGGAATCTGGGGCCCGCTGAACGGGTCGAGCGGTTTTTCGATGCGCTAATCGGCCTCGGGCGCGAAAGACCGATAAAATTCTGCACGCCTGCTGAATATGTGAGGATTGCGACTGCGGCGCGTTAGTCGCGCAGGAGTTCGTTGACGGATGTTTTCGAGCGGGTCTTTTCGTCAACTTGCTTGACGATGACGGCGCAATAAAGATTGGGCCCGCCTTTCGCCGACGGCATGGAGCCGGAAACGACGACCGAATAGGGCGGCACTTCGCCATAGGTGACGGCGCCTGTTTCGCGATTGACGATCTTCGTTGAGGCGCCGAGATAAACCCCCATGGAGAGGACCGAGCCTTCGCGCACGATGACGCCTTCGGCGACTTCGGCGCGTGCGCCGATAAAGCAATTGTCTTCGATGACGACCGGGTTCGCCTGCAACGGCTCCAGAACGCCGCCAATGCCCGCGCCGCCGGAGATGTGGCAGTTCTTGCCGATCTGCGCGCAGGAGCCGACTGTCGCCCAGGTGTCGATCATCGCGCCTTCATCCACATAGGCGCCGATATTGACGTAAGACGGCATCAGAACGGCGTTCCTGGCGATGAACGACCCACGCCGAACGGTTGCGGGCGGCACAACGCGAAAGCCGCCTTTACGGAAATCGTCTTCGGTCCAGCCTTCGAACTTCGTTTGCACTTTATCCCACCACGGCCCGTTGGCGCCTTCGATAAGGCCGTTGTCATTGAGGCGGAAAGAAAGCAGCACGGCTTTTTTCAGCCATTGATTGACGCGCCATTCCGTGATGTTGCCGCTCGCGTGGGGCTCGGCGACGCGCACATCGCCGCTGTCGAGTAGCGATAACGCTTCATGCACGGCGTCGCGGATTTCGCCTTTGGTTTCGAGAGAAACATTTGCGCGGTCTTCCCACGCATTGTCGATGACAGATTGAAGCGAGGAGTGGTCGGTCATGATTTTACTTTGGCTGATCGTTTAAGAGGAAATAGTCGCGGCTTTGAGAAAGGCGGTGATGTCGTCGGTGACATAATGCACATGGGCCGCCATGTCTCCCCGCTTGGCCGGTCTTTTTTCGTGGGGCTCGTCGTCAAGCCAGGCGGCGTCGGAATGAACAAGCACCGTGGTCATGCCGAGCGCGTGGGGCGCTTCAAGATTCTGGACGATGTCCTCGAACATGACCGCGCCCTGCGGCTCGATCGCATGCGAAGCGAGAAATTTTTCATAGGGTTCGCGCCGCGGCTTTGGCGCGTAGCCCGCCGCCTTGATGTCGAAAATCTCATCGAAATGGTGGAGAACGCCGAGCGCGCCCGCGACATTCTCCGCATGCGCGACCGAACCATTAGTGAAAATGAATTTGCGGCCGGGAAGGGCGGATAGCGCGGCCCCGAGCGCTCTGTTTTCATGCACGGCGCTCACGTCAATGTCGTGAACGAATTCCAGAAATTCGTCGGGGCAGACGTCGTGGCGCGTCATAAGACCGCTCATGGTCGTGCCATATTCGACATAATAGGCTTTTTGCAGCCGTCTCGCCTCGCCATGGTCCATGTCGAAGCGGTCACGGATGAACGCCGTCATACGTGCGTCGATCTGCGCGAAAAGCTGGCAATCAGCGGAATAGAGCGTGTTGTCGAGGTCGAAGACCCAGCTATCCACATGGGTGAGGTCTGCCGTCACGATTCAGCCTTTGGGCGCCGCTTCACTCGGCGCCATCATCTGCGGACGGACCGGAGAACATCTCCGGTGTGAAATCAAATGTGGCGGACTCAGCGCCGCCGATTTCGACGCGGCGGAACTGCGCTTCATCGAGATCCTGATCGGCGCAGGACAGGTCGTCGAGGCTGTTGAACATCACGAGATTGGTGCAGAACGGCTTGTCGCCGCCGGTCAGGGTGCGGTCGCCGGCCGGATCTTCGATCAGGCCGTAGACATAGTAGTGATCTTTATCGAGCGCGCCCTTGATGATCTTGGCGCAATCGCCGGGCTCAATTTTCCACCACCCCTTGGAGCGGTATTGCTCATCGTCCTCATTTTCTGCGACGGCGGACCAGACCGCATTGTCAGTTTTGTTGCAGTAGAAAAAGCCGAGCTTGGCCTCGCGCGCATTAGCATCTTCGATGAGCGCGTCGATGAGTTCGTCATCGATGTTGTAACCGTCGGGCAACCCCTTTTCCTTGCGGTAATTGGCAAGCGCCCGCTGCGTCTCCCGGCCCATGGCGCCGTCAACTTCGCCGGTGTTCTTGCCGATGTCTGAAAGAAGCCGCTGCACGCCAGCGACTTCCGCTGAATAAACGGTGAAGGTCGACGCTTCGGTGAAATCGGTTTGCCAGGCGCCGCCTGCAGCCTCGGTGACTTCCACATTAAAGAATTTGCGCTGGCGCATGGGATCGTCGCGGCAGACGTCCTGATTGCGCAGATTGAAGAAGCCGTTGTTTTCCACACACAGCGCCGTGTCGCCTGACCAGGTTCTCAACGGGCCCTTGTGTCCGGGGATCGCCTCCGCATAAACAAAGTAGCGGCCGGGTTTTGCCGTTTCCGTCAGCACCACCTTGCACTGTCCGGGTCTTAAGCGCCACCAGCCTCTCGTGGCGAGGCGATCGCCGTCCACATAGCCGATGGCGGCGGAAAGCGCGTAACTCGACTTGTTGCAGAAGCTGTATTTCGCTGATGCGCCTCCGGCGCTGAGGGCGAATAGCAGGATCGATAAGAGGATAAGACGCATTGAGCGGGGCCCGAATGTTACTCATCGCCACAATGGCGCTTTGTTTGGCGCGTAATTCAGCCGAAACTGACCTGAGGATCAAGCGCATCAGAGATGAATAAGGCTTCACCCCCCACGGAAAACAGCTCTGAAGACGGTGAGGCGCCGCCATCGGGTGGGCGCGTAAGCGTGCTTTTTCCCCTGCCGCTGCCCAAAGCCTATGATTATGCCTGCGACGGCGCAGCCCCGTCTTTGGGCGCATTTGTGACCGCGCCGTTCGGCCCGCGCCAGGTCACGGGCGTGGTCTGGCCTTCCGAGGGCGAGGCGCCGGCGCTTGAAAAGCTGAAAAAGCTGGCGGGGGCGTTCGAGGCGCCGCCGCTGTCGCCGGATCTGATCGCCTTCATCGACTGGGCGGCGGCCTATACGATGTTTCCGAAGGGCGCCCTCCTCAGGATGGTGATGCGGGTCTCAGACGCGTTGGAGGGGCCGCGTATGCAGACGGCCTATATCCGCGCCGCCACGCCGGAGGGATTGCGGATGACGGCGCAGCGCAAGGCCGTGCTCGCCGCCGCCGCCGAGGCGCCGCAATTTGCTTCGGAGTTGGCGTCCGCCGCGGAGGTTAGTGAGGCGGTGGTGCGCGGTCTTGCTGACGCCGGCGCGCTCAAGCGTGTCGACGTGGATCCGGATCCGCCGTTCGATCCGCCGGATATTGAGCGGCAAGGGCCCGCGCTTTCCGACGATCAGCAATTCGCCGCTGAGGCGTTGGCCGATGTCATCGCCGAAGGCGGGCACAAGGCGGTCCTGATTGACGGCGTGACGGGGTCCGGCAAAACGGAAGTTTATTTTGAAGCTGTCGTCGCGGCGTTGAAAAAAGACCCAGAGGCGCAGGCGTTGATCCTGCTCCCTGAAATCGCGCTGACGCTTCCCTTTCTGACGCGTGTCGAGGAACGTTTCGGCGCTGCGCCCGCGCCGTGGCATTCGGATCTGACGGCTGCGCAAAGGCGGCGCACCTGGCGGCGCGTCGCGGAAGGAAGCGCGCGGCTTGTCGTGGGCGCGCGCTCGGCGCTGTTTTTGCCATTTAAAAAACTGGGGCTCATCGTTGTCGATGAAGAGCATGACAACGCCTATAAACAGGAAGAAGGCGTCATCTATCACGCCCGCGATATGGCTGTGGCGCGCGGCAGTCTTGCTGGCTTTCCTGTCGTGCTCGCCTCTGCAACGCCTTCCCTTGAAACCGTGGTTAATGTGGATGAAGGCCGCTATGACGCGGTGGGGCTTTCGTCGCGCTTCGCTGATGCTGCGATGCCGGACATTCGCCTGATCGATATGCGTGAAGACCCGCCGGCGCAGGGGCGATGGCTGTCGCCGGCGCTTGTTGGTGAAGTTGATCGTAATTTATCTGTACACGAACAATCGCTGCTTTTTCTCAATCGCCGGGGCTATGCGCCGCTGACGTTGTGCCGGCGTTGCGGTCATAAGATGACGGCGCCGGGCTCGGACTCCATGCTTGTGGAGCATCGCTTTGAAAACCGGCTGATCTGCCATCACACCGGCTTTTCCATGCCGAAACCGTCGGCCTGCCCGGCCTGCAACGCTGTCGATGCGCTGACGCCTTGCGGCCCCGGCGTTGAACGGGTCGCCGAAGAGGCCAAAGAGCGTTGGCCCGACGCGCGCATTGCGGTCTTGTCTTCCGATACGGCGCCGGGGCCGAGGTCTATGCGCGAAGTGCTTGACGCCATGAAGGCGGGTGAGATCGATATTCTGATCGCGACCCAGGTGGCGGCGAAGGGCCACCACTTTCCGAACCTGACCCTTGTGGGTGTTGTCGACGCCGATCTGGGGCTTGCCGGCGGCGACCTCAGGGCGGCGGAGCGGACCTATCAATTGCTCAGCCAGGTGACGGGCCGGGCGGGCCGGGCGGAAAAACCGGGCCGCGCCCTCCTGCAGACTTACCAGCCGGATGCACCGGTGCTCGCCGCGCTTGCGTCAGGCGATCGCGACGCCTTTCTGGCGGCTGAAGCGATTGGTCGGCGCGATCTGGGGTTTCCGCCTTATGGCCGTCTCGCCGCCGTCACCCTGCGCTCCATGGATGAACAGGCGCTCGACAGAACGGCGAACGCCTTGAAAGCGTCGGCCCCGATTGCGGATGGCGTAGAGGTGTTGGGCCCGGCGCGCGCGCCGATTTACCGGCTGCGCGGCGTCGCCCGCATGCGTCTGCTCGTCAAGGCGAAGCGCAATGTCAGCCTGCAAGCCTATCTCGCCGATTGGCTGGCGAAAGTGAAAGTCCCGGGGCCGGTGCGCGTCACCGTCGACATCAACCCTTATTCTTTTCTCTAGGACCAAATCTCTATGGTCTGGGTGGGCTGATGAAGTTTCTGACGGTTTTCATAAGCGGAAGCTCGAGCCACAGATAAACGCCATAGGCGACGGCGATACAAAAATCGCCCTGTCACAGAGCAAGCGCCACGCCGGAGCGTCTGCTTCGGCGGTTTCGGTAAACGCTAGGTTAACCCTTTATGGTTCTAATATGCCCCGCTTTTTGACGTGAGACGAAAAATGAAACGACTTTCGCGCATCATCGCTGTGGCGTTCGCCGTGGCTTCGGTTGCCGGCCATGCACAGGCGGTGGAACTCGACGAGCTTCGTTTCGGCGTGCTCGCTCATAGCTGTTGCGGCATGGGATCGTCGAAAGAAGGCGGGGTCGCCTTCAATGGCGAAGCGGTCTTTTCATCGCCGCGTTTTCTGTCGGTGCTGGCCAAGCCGCGCCCCGTGATTGGTGCAACCATTGCAACGCAAGAAGGCGCCACCAGCCAGTTTTATTCAGGCCTTGAATGGCGCGCCGATATTTCGCGCTGGTTCGTATCCGCCGGTCTTGGCGTTTCAATCCATGATGGCGAGACTGACCGTTACGATCCTGTCGCAGACGCTGCGCGTGTCAACGACACGATCTTTTTCGGGTGCCGCGCGTTGTTTCGCCTCGCCGCCGACGCTGGCTACAACCTCACTGACCGCGTTTCCGCGTCCGTCCACTGGGACCACATTTCCAACGCCGGTCTGTGCTCGGACAATGAAGGCCTCGATCATCTGGGCCTGCGCGTCGGCTTCTCGTTTTAAGGCCGCGGCGGGCGCCTTTCCCGCACAAATTCATAAATTGCAACGCTCGGCGCGCAGAGGTGCCTGATTTTCTCCATCTGCGCGGAAGTGAAGTCACCACGGAATGACGTTTTGCGGTCCGTCGTTTTGTTTTCATGACCGACAGTGATTTTGGCGCCGAGAAGCGCGTTGATTTCGTCAAGAAAGACCGGCAGCCGGTCGAGATAGCCCACCGCATCAAGACCGAGAAGATTCTGCCGGGCGTCGTCTATGTGTTTTTGCGTCACGGGCGTATCCGGATCGCGCCAACCGCCGAACTGATAAGCGTAAAGGCCGC
>JAUIEG010000162.1 GCA_030428745.1 Alphaproteobacteria bacterium | reverse complement strand
CTGGAAGTCCGACAGCTTGTTGCGGCGAACATTGCCGGACTTGGTGGCGAACATGACGTGAAGCTGTTCCCACGCTTCCTCATCCTCAGGCAAAGGCAGGATATTGGTGACGCGCTCATCGGGACCAAGCGGCAACAGATTCACAAACGCCTTGCCGCGTGAGTTTGGCGTACCTTCCGGCAAGCGCCACAGCTTCAACTTGTAGGACATGCCCGTGGACGTGAAGAACAACAGCGGCGTATGGGTGTTGCCGACGAAGAGCTGGTTGACGAAATCTTCGTCCTTGAACTTCATGCCGGCGCGGCCCTTGCCGCCGCGTTTTTGCGCCCGATAGGTCGACAGCGCCGTGCGCTTCACATAGCCCGCATGGGTGACGGTGACGACCATTTCCTCCTGGGCGATAAGGTCTTCGTCCTCAACCTCGCCCTCGGCGTCGACAATCTCGGTCTTGCGCGGCGTCGCAAAATCATTGCGCACCCCGGTGAGCTCATCCTTGATGATGGTGAGGACGCGATCGCGATTGCGAAGAATGTCGAGATAATCCTCGATTTTCTCCGCCAGCCCCGTCAATTCATCGCCGATTTCATCGCGGCCAAGCGCGGTGAGCCGTTGCAGGCGCAAATCGAGGATAGCCTTCGCCTGCTCTTCGGAAAGCTTCAGCCGATTGCCGTCGCTCATCATGTGGCGCGGATCAGCGACGAGAAGCACCAGCGGCGCCAGATCTTTCGCCGGCCAGTCCTTGGCCATCAATTGTTCTTTCGCCGTCGCCGGGTCCGGCGCGGCGCGGATGAGCGCCACCACTTCGTCGATATTAGCGACAGCGATGGCGAGACCGACGAGGATGTGGGCCCGGTCGCGCGCTTTGTTGAGGTCAAATTTCGTCCGGCGCGCGATGACGTCTTCGCGGAAATCGATAAAGGCGGCCAGAACGTCTCTGAGCGTCAGTTGCTGCGGCTTGCCGCCATTCAAGGCCAGCATGTTCACGCCGAAACTCGTCTGTAGTTGCGAGTGACGATAAAGCTGGTTCAACACCACATCCGGCGCAGCGTCACGACGCAGCTCAACGACGACGCGAATGCCCTCACGGCTCGACTCGTCACGAATGTCAGCGATGCCTTCAACCTTTTTCTCGCGCACAAGGTCTGCAATGCGCTGAACCATCATCGCCTTGTTCACCTGATAGGGAATTTCGGTGATGATGACGCCGTAACGGTCTTTCCTGACCTCTTCGATGGTCGCGCGCCCGCGCATGACCACAGAGCCGCGGCCCAAAAGCAGGCCTGCCTTTGCGCCGGCGCGGCCGAGAATGGTGCCGCCAGTGGGAAAGTCCGGCCCCGGCACAATCTCGATCAGCTCGTCGTCGCTAATATCGGGGTTGTCGACCATCGCCAAAGTCGCGTCGATCACTTCGCCGAGATTATGGGGCGGAATATTAGTCGCCATGCCAACGGCGATGCCGCCCGAACCATTCACGAGCAAATTCGGAAACTTCGCCGGCAACACCATCGGCTCTGATTCCGAGCCGTCATAGTTATCCTGATACGGGACCGTATCTTTTTCGATGTCATCGAGAAGCGCGCTTGTCACTTTCTCCATGCGGCATTCGGTGTAACGCATGGCCGCCGGCGGATCGCCGTCGATCGAACCGAAATTACCCTGCCCGTCGATCAGCGGCAGGCGCATCGCGAAATCCTGCGCCATGCGAACCAGCGCATCGTAAATCGACTGGTCGCCATGGGGGTGATATTTACCGATGACGTCACCGACGATGCGCGCCGATTTGCGATAGGGCTTGTTCCAGACATGCCCGTTTTCATGCATCGACCACAAAATGCGCCGGTGTACAGGTTTTAAACCGTCACGCGCATCGGGGATCGCCCGGCTCACGATCACGCTCATGGCGTAATCGAGATAAGACTTCTTCATCTCCTCTTCGATGGAGATCGAGGAAACGCCCTCGCCCGGATTGGGCGGGATTTCGCCGGGAGTTTCGCCAGAACCGTTATCGCCGTTTTCGGGGATATCGCCGTTATCTTCGGCCACAATAAAACCTTTTGGAATCAGTCGGAAAAGAACGTCCCCGCTTAGCACTCACCCCCTGCAAAGCCAAGCATTCGCCCCGGTTTTCGGCGGTTAAAGGACCGGTTTCAGCCTTAGTTTATTCACACCCAAGGATGGGCTATCATGACGCCGGGAAGAACATTGGGAGATAACATGAAGATCGCGGAAAAAATCGTAGCAATAACAGCCTTTTCAGCGATCTTGCTCGGCGCCTGTGGAAAAAGCGGCGCCGAGAGCGACGCCATGGCGGCGACAGCGCCCCCTGCCGCTCCTGCCGGATGGGCGGATGCGTCCGCAGACCTGGTGAACGCACAAGGGGAAAAGACCGGCGAAATCGCCCTTAAAGATACGCCTCATGGCGGCGTTTTAATCAGGGTCGCCATGACCGGGCTTTCCGAAGGCTGGCACGGCATGCATCTCCACCAGATCGGCGATTGCAGCGACGGGGCAGAGGGCTTCAAGGCGTCAGGCAGTCACATCAATCCGCAAGGCAAGGAACATGGCCTTTTGAATCCGAACGGATACGAGGCCGCGGACCTGCCGAATATTTACGCCGGCGCCGATGGCGTCGCTGTCGCCGCGCTGTTCAACACATCGCTTTCTTTAAGCGACGGCGGCCCGCTTCAAGACGCCGATGGATTTGCAATCGTCGTGCATGAAAATGCGGACGATCACATGACGCAGCCGATCGGCGGCGCAGGCGCGCGCGTCGCCTGCGCGGCTTTCGTTCTCGGGGAATAAACTTTTGGGGTTAGTGGCGTAGGGGGAATGACATGAAAAACATCGACAGACGCAAGGTGCTTGCGGGGGCGGCAGCGATTGGCGCCGGCGCCGCACTGCCGGCGCGGGCGCTGACACTCCTGCCCACCGGCGCATGGACGCCGCTGGCGCCGATGCCCTTCCCGGTTCAGGAAATTTATCCGGCGCCGTTCCGCAAGTCGTTCGACCCGGGGCCGTCGATGAAACCGAAACCGTTCGACCTGCTTGTGAATGCCGGCGGGTTGACCCCCGACGCGCCCAACAATGTCACAGACCAGGTGACGTTTTACGACCCGGCCTATGACGCCTGGGGCTTCGCTCAACCGCTGCCCGAACCGCGCCACCACATCGCGCTCGTCAATAATAACGGCTTTCTTTATGGCGTCGGCGGCTTTGCGCGCGACGCCATTGGCGGCTGGCAAATGCGCGCCAATTGCTGGCGCCTGACCGAACTTGAAGGGCAATGGGAACGGATGACGCCGATGCCGGGACCGCAAGCGGAAAGCGCCTGCGTTTCCCTCAACGGTTTTATCCATGTGGCGGGCGGGCGCTCGCCCGCAGGCAGCGCCAATCTTGAATGGCGCGATCATATCGACACCGACCAGCACTGGTATTTTGACGCCGGCGACAATCGCTGGCGCGCCTTGGCGCCCATGCCGACGGCGCGTAATTCAACTGCAGGCGTCGTCACTAATGGCGTCTTGTATGTCATTGGCGGACGCACGGTGAATGGCGGCAATACGAATGTTGTCGAGGTCTACGATCCGTTGTCCGATCGTTGGGAGCGCGCGCGCCCGATGCCGAAAGCCCAGGGCGGGCTCGCCGCCGCAGTCCTGAACGGAAAAATATACGCCTTTGGCGGCGAATATTTCACGCCCCAGCCCGGCGGCGTTTTCGCTGAAAGCTGGGAATACGATCCCGACACCGATCACTGGCGCGCCGTCGCCGCCATGCCCCGCCGCCGTCACGGTCTCGGCGCCGTGTCGCTCGGCGAAGCCATCTACGTGCTCGGCGGCGCAGCGCAACCCAGCGGCGACGAGACAAGCGCGGCGTTGGACCGTTTTGAGATTTAACGGTCAGCCCGGAGGCTTGAGGCGTTTGGCCGCTTAAATCGCACCACTGACGGATTCTCGGTGGAATGCGTCGAAGCAGCCTCCTAGGCTCGCCTTCTCTTGAACGGCGAAAATACGCCGGAGGGTAATAGGCGGGCGGCAATGAAACTGTTTTTCAAAATTATCGGCGCAATTTTCGCGCTTCTTGTCCTTGCGACGGCTGGCGGCGTCGCGGCCAACTGGCAATTGGTCAATCAGATCCTGACCTACAGCCCGCTGATCCTGCCGCCCTTTTATGGCGATCCCGCCGACCGCGCCGAAGCGCAGGAACAGGACATCCGGTTCCTTCGCCGCTTGACGAAATACGACCGCAGCTTTTCCCCCGAAGAACTCGAGGCGTTCAACGCGCATCTCGACGCCATGGCAGCGGCGACGGGAGAGATGAGCGACGCAGAATTTTTCCTAAACGTCGCCAAGGCGGCGGCGATTACAAATAACGGACATACAGGAGTGAGCAACGCGCCCGTCTACTCCAGATTCAACCAGTCCGGCGTAAAGCTCTTCTGGTTCGCAGACGGCCTTTATGTTGTGCGCGCTAAAAACTCTATCGGTGAGTTGGTCGGCGCCAGGGTCGCGACGATCGAAGGGCGCACGCCAAAAGAGATCAATAAGGCTCTAGAAGCCTACACCGGCGGCGCAGCGCAGTGGCGCAAGCTCTATGCCGTCATGCTGATGGAATCGCCGGAGCTGATGCACGCCGCGGGACTTGCAGCGTCGCCAAACGAACTGACGCTTAGGGTGGAAGACAGCGGCGGGAAACGCGCTATCACGCTCCCGAGTTATAGACATCCAGATGCAGCATCCCTGCCCCGGCGGCGCCCGTGGATGACCTTGCGCGCCGATGCCCTGCCGGATGAAGAAGAAAGCTGGCAAAGGACGCTGTCCCTTTCCGGCGCTGACGCCCCCTTATATTTGCGCGATCCAAACGAGAATTTTTTCGTCGAGACGCTGAATGGCGGCGTATATCTGCGTCCGCAATTGCTTCTCCAGCGTGAGGAAACGCCGATCCTCGACCAGTTCCAGAGCGTTATCGATGGCGCGCCGGAGGGCGGTTACGCATTTATGGCTGTCGATCTCAGATGGAGCCCCGGCGGCGACTACACAAAAGTCATCGACTTCGTCAAAGCGGCGCCAGGAACGCTGCGCAGCGACGGCAGGCTTTACATCATTACAGGCCCGCAGACTTTTTCGGCCGCGCTCGTCACCGCAGCTTTTCTGAAATATTATGGTGGCGATCAGGCCGTTATCATTGGCCAACCGATGGGTGATCACGCGCAATTCTGGGCGGAAACAGGTTTTCCCTTCGAGCTGCCCAATTCAGGATACCGCGTCAATTACGCCACCGGCTATCACGACTGGGAAGATGGCTGCACCGGCAAACACGAATACTGCTTCACGCAAAACATTCTCCATGAAGTGCCGGCGGGCTCACTTGAACCGGGCGTCACGATGGCGCCGACATTCAGCGACTATGCGAGGGGCCGCGACATCATCATGGACCGCATTCTAACCGAACGTCCTTGAGTGTTGCAGATGATCACACTCCGCCCCGCCCGTCCCGACGAAGCGCATGCGCTTTCCGAACTCTGCATGATCTCCAAAGCCCATTGGGGTTATGACGACGCGTTCATGGCGGCGTGCCGTGAAGAGCTGACGATCACGGCTGCGGATTTTGACCATTCCCAAATCCAGGTCGCCGACGATAACGGCGCGCTGGCCGGAATGGCCCAGCTTCAAGTCGAAGGCGACAAGGCCGAACTCGACAAGCTTTATGTCCACCCGGATTTCATCGGCGCGGGCGCCGGGCGATCGTTATTCGAATGGGCGCTCTCAGAAGCGCGCGCCGCCGGGGCGACATTCATGACAATCGACGGCGATCCGCAGGCCGCCGGTTTTTACCGGCGCATGGGCGCGATTGACGACGGCGAAAGCCCGTCAGGATCTATACCCGGGCGCACCCTGCCGCGCCTTCGCATCACTTTGTGAACAGGTTGATTGACCGCGCCTCGTCGCGTGGGCAAGAAACCGGCCATGACGATCCTCATCACCGGCTCTTCCGGCCATCTCGGCGAAGCGCTCTGCCGGACCTTCACGGCCGAGGGGCGCGCCTTTGTCAGCGCCGACATCAAGCCTAGCCCCTTCACGCAACATGTCGGCGATATTGCCCATGCGGAGTTCGCCCGAAACATCATGAAGGGCGTGAGTGCGGTTCTGCACACTGCGACGCTGCACAAACCGCATGTTGCGACGCATTCGATGCAGGATTTCATTGATGTCAATGTGACCGGCACGCTCAACCTGCTCGAAGCCGCCGTTCAAGAAGGCGTTCAAAGCTTCATCTTCACCAGCACCACCAGCACCTTCGGCGAGGCCATGCGCCCACCCAAAGGATCGCCCGCTGTGCTC
>JAUIEG010000161.1 GCA_030428745.1 Alphaproteobacteria bacterium | reverse complement strand
CTGTTCTTTTGTGTCTTCTATACCATAATAACGGTATATTCCGTCGACCATGTCTTGGGGATTGGACAACGGCACGCCTTTATCAGCAAAATAAGAATCTGGGTAATGCGGCGATGCAATGGGTGTATCGGAATGAAGTTTACTATTCGAAAAATATGCGCCTAAAGTCCACTTAATACGCGCTTCAGAATCAATATTGGCGACGCGCATTTCTTGTGTGAACAATTTCTGCGTCGCCGTAGGCTCTTGCCAAGTGATTGCATTATCCCAGCCTGGCACAATGGGGAATAACCACTCGGCGCCCAAAGAGACTCTGTCGTTGTTATGCGTGGCATCATTGATCTGAGACACTTTTCTATAGAGATATGATGTCACGGACGTAACCTCAATGTCAGCGCCGCTTGCCACAAACTTGAGCGAAGGAACAACAAACTTGTCTTCGCTTGGTTGCGCCAACGACGCATAATTCAGGAACTCCCCATCATTAGGGTCTGATGCCCCCAAAGGGCACGGGTCAAGCGTGGGATCTAGAGGAGTTGCGCTAGGGCAACGAGTATATAACAGGGATCCACCTCGATCGTTTTCGCGACTATATTGGTAGTAAGCGCTTGGTGAGACGGAGAGCCAATCGTTTACTTGCCACAATAGCGCGGCCCGAAGAATTGTCGCTTCAGCGGTATTGGCGTCCTCCTCTTTATCCAGCGGATCTTGCCAGCTTTGACGGTTAACCCAGCCACCGGTCTCCCGGCGGTATCCACTGAGACGGAAACCGAGCTTGTCCTCAACAATCGGTCCACCAATCGCCAACCCGGCATCGAACCCCGTACCGCCGCCATCGACTACGTTAGCCTGCACCCGCGCGTAGCCAGTAAAGTCTGTAAGACTCGGCGCTGGCGTAATAAACCGGATCGCTCCGCCTTGCGCGTTTGCGCCAAATAGAGTCCCCTGAGGCCCCCTCAGGACTTCAATACGCTCAAGATCGAGAATATAGGGGATCGTACTGCCGGCATAGTTGATAGCCGCGTTCCGCGCTTGGATTGGGATATCGTCGATATAGACCGCCGTCGTAGCCGCACCAGAGTTAGAATCTATACCGCGAATTGATATCCGCTGATATCTTTCACCCGGGGGAATATCCACACCCGGCGTTTGCGCGGCGATATCGAGCACGCTTCCGATGCCCTTACGATCCATGCTTTCTTGAGTATAAGCCGTAACACTCAGCGGAACTTCCGCAAGCGTCTCACTGCGCCGCGTTGCCGACACGACAATTTCGTCGCTGCTTGCAGCAGTGTTTGCTCCTTGGGCAAGTGCAAAGCTATTGAACTGAGAAACGCCTATGGCGCAGAGCGAAGCCCCAACAAGCAACAGCTTTTTCTTACGCGTTTGATTACCTATCATATCGACCCCTCATTGTAGCAGATATCCACCGCGTTGCGATGATTGTCAGTGGATACTGCTGCTAGCTGGCAGCCTGCGGAAGGTAATAAATGGAGCGCAGTTGGTGTTGGAACATCACCGTCAAACTAATTAGAAAATTCTGGGTCAGGCAATTTGGCGCAGCTTGAATTGGGCTGTTGTCGCCATCACTGAATCTAAGTTCACTGAAATAGCAGTCTGCCGACGGCAAAGTATTTATTGCTAGGTTAAATAAAGATATACTGCCGCAAAAACATAACTTCCTGATAGCGCACTCCCGCTCTTTGTACCTATGCGCATTTCATTTTCTGGCAAGCACTAAGGCGCACACGCGCGCGCCTCTCGAACGGCTTCGTACTCTATATTCCGCCGAGACGTTTCGCAAACGGCGCATCAATGGGCTGGGGGAGCCCATTAGAATCAGCTTTATCAATTCGAAAGTAGGCATTCTGGATGTAACGAACTCCTGCCCAACGAAAGGGCTCCATTTCCCATTTCTGAGGCTTTGGCTGAAATACTGGATAATTGCTAATCGTATTTGCGTTTGGATTGGCAATCTGTTGCGCCAACAAGTTCGCCGCGAAAGCGCTTGTTGCCACGCCGCGCCCTGCATATCCGTAAAGCTGTCCGATCTTAGCGGTGCGATCAAAACTTGCGGTAGGCATCCAGTTTCGCGTCACCCCTAGATAGCCTCCCCATTGATGGGTGATGGCGGCATCCTCGAGCTGCGGCCACCACTCGTTCAGGCATCCACGCATCCAGCTGAAAATACGCTGGTCTTTTATCGCGTCTTCAGACAGTTTTGAGCCAAATAGATAGGGCGCACCACGACTGCCGTAGAGAATTCTGCCATCACTCGTGCGCGTGAGATAATTCTTTACATTTACATAGGAACAAAGACTTTCGCCGCCACGCCAACCAATAGACGCCCATTGCTCGGCGCTAAGCGGTTCGGTCAAAACAATCATGGACGAGATAGGAAGCAACTTCCGCGAGAATTCTGGCCGCTCTGCCAAGTAAGCCTCGCCGGCGACCACTACTGCTCGCTTTGCCCGTATTGCGCCATAGCGCGTATGGAGCGCAGCACTACTACCCGTGTCTAAGCTTTGAACATCAGTTCCTTCAAAGATCTTGCCGCCTCTCCGCTCGACGGCGCGCGCAAGTCCGCGCACCAGTTTCCCCGGATGCACCGTGGCGCCCCACGATGTTCTCATACCGCCAAAAATGTTGCTTGCGTTTACGTAGGCGACAGCTTCCTCTTTGCCCAAGAGCTCAAGATCGTCATTAAGACCAAGCGATCGGAGACAATCATAGGCTTGCTCGGCCTTCTTAAGCTGAGAGGGCGATCTTGCCAAAGAGAGCAGCCCTGTCTTTCTGTATTCAGCATCAATCGACTCCCGCTCACAAACCCGACCAATATCATCAGCGGCAACCTTGAGCGCGGAAAGCGCAGACCGCGCCGCGTCTATGCCACACTGCTTCACAAGCGCCGCAGTTTCGATTGGAAGCCGCGGCGAGCACCAGCCGCCATTTCGACCAGAGGCGCCAAAGCCACATATTTCTCTCTCAACAACAGCGACGCTCAATGACGGTTCTAGCTCTAGGAGATAATAAGCGGTCCACAATCCGGAAAACCCGCCGCCAAGAATGGCGACATCCACCGTATAATCTTTATCGACAAACTGCCTGGGCGTGAGATCATCTCCCGAAGAAGCAAGCCAATAACTGACTTGACGATAATTCTCGCCGGCGCCTGCTGCACGATCCGCTTCAAAAGCGCTGGCCGATTCAAGCTTCATCGAAAATAACAAAGATCTTTTGGCATTCGGTTTCAATCGACCAAACGCCGTCCGTATTTGCCGGGAAGTAAATAGCGTCGCCCGCAGAGATATTTACGGGCTTTCCCTCGTCAGGCTGGAATACGCATGTTCCTGAAACAAAATAACAGAACTCCGCCTGCTTCACCTGACGGCGCCATCGCCCTGGGGTGCACCTCCATACTCCCGAACGGTTTTGCGGAACCGTTTCTGACGGGAAGGCGTGAGAGCTGATTTTTGAAAGCAGCTCGCCAACAGGCGCAGGCGGAGGCGAACCAGGTCCTAGCGATTCAAATTGTTCGTCAGGCCTAAACTTTATAACGCTCATAAGCATTCTCGTGATTCTGCATCGGCCCGGAAGTGTGCATGAATACGAACGATATTAAGAGTTGAAAATTCTGTCCGCTTGGTGGGATTTTGTCACCGAACAGGCGTGTATCTTAGTCGAGTGCTAGTATACGATCCAGAAATTGACGCGTACGCTCCTGCTGCGGACGTGTTAGAACCTCTACCGCAGGCCCGCTTTCCACCACATAACCATCCGCCATGAAAATCGCCTTATCGGCGACATCTCTCGCAAACCTCATTTCATGCGTCACGACAATCATCGTCATGCCATCCGAAGCAAGCTCTCGCATGACATTCAGAACTTCGCCCACCCGCTCCGGGTCAAGCGCAGACGTTGGTTCGTCAAACAGAATTGCTTCCGGCTGCATTGCCAACGCGCGGGCGATTCCAACCCGCTGTTGCTGGCCACCGGATAACTCCGCGGGATAGCTGGTCGCCTTATCAGCCATCTCGACCTTTTCCAGCAAGTCCATTCCCATTTCACGCGCTTCCGCTACCGGCTTTCCCAGAGAAAAAACCGGGCCTTCTATAATATTCTCGATAACCGTGCGATGGGGGAAAAGATTGAAGCGCTGAAAAACCATCGCAATGCGCCGACGAATGGATGGCAAATTCTCAGCGCCAACGCGTTGGCCATCGACCTGAATGACGCCTCCGTCGTAGACCTCAAGTCCGTTGATGCATCGCAATGCTGTGGATTTACCTGATCCAGACGGGCCGATTAAGCACGCAACTTCGCCGCGGGCAACCGTGAAGCTTATGTCTTTCAGAACCTGGAGGTCTCCGAAGGACTTGGCGACTTTTTCTAAAGTAATCATCTACGAGAAAGCTTTCTTTCCATTGCGCGCACGCCTGCAGCGAGGGGCAAGCTCGCCATCAGATAGAGAAGTGCAATCAGCGTATAGACTGTCCCATTTTTAAATGTGGCGATTGCCAGCAGCTGTCCCGCCCGCGTAAGCTCCGCGATCGTGATAGTCGATGCAATTGAGGAATCTTTGAGCATCATCACTGTGGTGTTGCCAAAAGAAGGAAGCGCTGTCCGGAGCCCCAGCGGAAATATAATTCGGCGAAAAATGGTTGACTCACTCATGCCTAACGACCTTCCCGCCTCAACCAGCTGCCGATCTACAGCCTCAAACCCGCCGCGAAAGTTTTCCGCCTGATAGGCAGAGTAGGCTAAACCCAGTCCGAACGCCCCAGCCGCAAAAGGCGCTAACTGCACGCCGATTTCCGGCAGAACAAAATATACGTAAAACAATTGTACGATAATCGGTATGCCGCGGATAACATTGACGACTGTCTTGCTAATCGCTGACAACCAAGCATTCCCGGATAAGGTCATGAGCGCCCAGCCCAAGCCAAGAACCAGGCTGAATACGAGCGAACAGCCCGTCAGCAAGATCGTCACGCCCAGACCTTTAAGCAGTACGGGCAAAAAAATTATCGTATCGTGCAGGAAGTCCGAGAATGCTGTCACTTCAGACCCCATTTTTGTTTGATGTCGGGAATTGCGCGTTTATGAAGCGCTCCAATGGCTTCGTTCAATTTTGGGAGCAAGGGACTCTCTTTCCTCAAAACCAAACAGACATCTTCCGCGACGGGTGGCGTAAATTCTTCAGCAAGCCTCACCGGCAATTTCGGCCCCTCCCGCAATTGATAGGCCATGATTGGCGCGTCGCCATAAACAGCCTCAATTCTCCCATGCTTTAAATCGCGCATGAGGTCGCCGAGATTCTCATATGTCGGCGTTTGCCGAACGCCAGCTTCTTTAAGTTGATCGAGAAACCGCGTCCCAACTTGTGCGCCGACGCGGACTTCACGCAGACTTTGCAGGTCAGGATAAGAATTTCCATTGTCCGCGCGAACGGCAAGCCCCCCGGCATATGCAAAAACCGGATCAGTAAATGCAACTATCTTTTCGCGCTCCGGATTACGGAGCATTGCCGCAGCAATTACGTCTATTTTATCCGCCAACAATGAGGGAATCAGCGCTGAGAAGGGCGTGATCTTGAGATCTGGGCGAAAGCCGGCCATTTGCGCTGCGGCGGTCGCGACATCGACAATGGCGCCTGTAAGTTGATTTGTCCAAGGGTCGACAAAGCTAAACGGAACTCCGGTCGGCGACGACCCGATTACGATTTCCCCATCGCCGGCGCCCGGCCTTTCACAACCTCCCGCCAGCGCCGAGATAACCAGCCATGTCACAATTTGACGGCGATCGGCTATCCCCCCCGCATACCCGAGAGAATTGCTCAGCCGGTTAGATATTCTCGGGGTGTTACAACGTGTGAGCACTGCCGTTCTCCCGGCCGAAAATCAAAGCCATCGAATCTTCCTGGGGAACAACGAGACCGGTATGGACCAATGTAGGTTATGCTGAACAGACGTTTACAAATAATCGGGTATTGAACAAGATGACGACAGTGGACGCTGCGGTGATCAAACATCACCGGGCGTTTCCGCCTCGTCAAACCATTGCTCTGAGGAAATTTTCCTTTTTAGCCAGCTTCTCGTTTTTCTGATGACATCCGCATTCCAGCGCTCCTTGCGCGCTGTAAAAAAATAGCTGCCTAAATATACTGGTTCCCAATCACCAACTTTAACAAGAGTATTCTCAGCCAGATCCTTACCCACGAGCAAGGCATTTGCGAGCGCAACGCCTTGCGATTGACGCGCCGCCGCCAGTGTTAAGTGACCTTGCCACAACTTGGGTCCGGCTATGGTTTCGCTGAATTCGACGCCATGTTCCTTATGCCACCGCTGCCAC
>JAUIEG010000160.1 GCA_030428745.1 Alphaproteobacteria bacterium | reverse complement strand
CAGGCGGCCGGGCGTCGCGACAAGAATGTCGACGCCGCGATGAAGCATGGCGCGTTGTTTGCCAAAGGCGACGCCGCCAATGACGAGGCCGGTGGAGAGCCCCTGCGATGCGCCATAGGCGTCAAAGCGTTCTTTCACCTGAAGCGCCAGTTCGCGCGTCGGCGCCAGCACCAGAACGCGGCATTCGCGTTGGGCGGGACGGCGGCGGTCTTTCGCAAGATGGTTGAGGATCGGCAGCGCAAACGCTGCGGTTTTGCCGGTGCCTGTCTGGGCGATGCCCAACAGGTCGTGGCCTTTCAGAAGCACCGGAATGGCGGCTTCTTGAATAGGGGTCGGGGCCGTATGGCCTTCGCGCGTAAGCGCAGTGAGGATCGGCTTTGAAAGGCCGAATTCAGCGAAACTGGTCACAAATATCTTTCCGCGTCCGGCGGGAAACCGCGCGAACGCAATTGGGTTCAGGAGAACCCGCGTGTCAGGCGCTCTAAATCGTGGTTGGTTGAGAATGGCCTTGCGGGAGTTTGAGTCCGCTTACACGCGCCACCCGGGCGTTTTCCGGTCAATGAGTGACCGGTGGATGGTGGGGAACGCCCTGATTTTATAGGTGAGTGTCACGTTGCGCATTGGCGCCATGGTTCACTCTGGGCTCTATATGGACTGAAAGCGCGCAAATGCAAGCGAAATCGTGTTGCGGCGCAAAATTCGTCCGTAGGCGAAAAATCTTAACCTTTGAAAATAGTCTCAGCGCTCGCGCTCAAACTCAGGCAATCCGCGCTTTTTAGGCTTTTTCGCCGGCTTTTTCGGGTTCAGCGCTTCGGCCTCGCGGTCTTCGGCTTCCTTGGCGAGACGCAATTCGCGCAGTTTCGCCGTTTTCTTCAGCGTATCGCGCTTTTCTTTATCGTGTTCGGCGCGCGCGGCTTTTGCGTCGACCTGGCGATAGGCGCGGCTGGCGGCGGTGTTTTTGGGGGTGGACAAGACGCTATTCCTTTCGGGTACAAGCCCGGGAACAGCACCATGCGGCCGAGGCGCTGTCAGATATAGGGTGTCGCGGGGCAGATTGCATCACCCGCTGTGGAAATAGTCGTAAATCTTCTGCGCCAACGCCGCGGAGACGCCTTCGACGGCCTCCAGGTCGGCGGGCTTTGCGCGGGCGATTTCTTTCGCCGACCCGAAATGGTTGAGGAGCGCGCGTTTGCGCTTTGCGCCGATGCCGGCGACGCCGTCAAGCGGATTGGCCGCGATGGCTTTTTTGCGTTTGGCGCGGTGCGCGCCGATGGCGAAGCGGTGCGCCTCGTCACGCAGACGCTGCAACACGAACAAGCCCGGATCGCGCGGGGGCAGGGTGAAGGGCTCGCGTCCCGGCATCACCACCTGTTCGCCCGTCGCGCCCATGGTGCGGTCGATGCGCTTTTCGCCTTCGTCATTTTCGCGCCGGCCTTTGGCGACGCCGATAATTGTGACCCCTTCCGTTTGCGGATCGACGCCGATTTCGCTCAAGGCGTCGAGCACGACGGAAAGCTGGCCCTTGCCGCCGTCGATAATGACTAGGTCCGGGCGTTCGGCGTTTTCGTCTTTCATCAGTCGCGCGAACCGCCGCGTGATGACTTCGCGCATCATGCCGAAATCATCGCCGGGCGTGAGGCTCGACGTCTTGATGTTGAACTTGCGGTACTGGTTTTTGACGAAACCTTCCGGCCCCGCGACAATCATCGCCCCAACTGCGTTCGATCCCTGGATGTGGGAGTTGTCGTATACCTCAATGCGCTCGGGCGGCGCTTCGAGGCCGAGAATATCGGCGAGCTGGCGTAAGGATTTCTGCTGGCTCGCCGATTCCGCCATGCGCCGCGACAGGGCTTCGCGCGCATTCATTGCCGCGGCTTTGACGAGATCGCGCTTTTCGCCGCGCTGGGGTTCGTGGATAGAAACCTTGCGGTTCGCCTTGATTGTCAGCGCCTCGGCGAGGAGATCGGCTTGCGGCGGTTTCACGGAAACATAGATTTCGCGCGGCGGTTCGCGCGAGTCGTAGAACTGCGCGATGAAAGCATCGAGGATCGCCGCCGGTTCGTCTTCCTTGTCGTGTTTGGGGAAATAGGCGTGATTGCCCCAGTTCTGCCCGGCGCGGAAGAAAAACACCTGAACGCAGGATTGTCCGCCCTCGGAATGAATGGCGAAGACGTCGGCTTCGGAAACGCCGCCGGGATTAATATCCTGCGTCCCCTGAATATAGGAAAGCGCGCGAATGCGGTCGCGCAGCCGCGCCGCGGTTTCAAAGTCGAGCTCGGCGGAGGCTTTTTCCATCTGCGCCGACAATGTTTTCTGCACTTCGGCGCTTTTACCGGAGAGAAAGTCATTCGCCTCCGCGACGAGTTTCTTGTATTCATCGGCGCTGACAAGGCCGACGCAAGGCGCGGCGCAGCGCTTGATCTGGTGCAACAGGCAGGGCCGTGTGCGCCCTTCGTAAACGCTGTCGGTGCAGGAGCGTAACAGAAACGCTTTTTGCAGTGTGTTGAGTGTGCGGTTCACCGCGCCGGCGGAGGCGAAAGGCCCGTAATATTGCCCGGGGCGTTTTTGCGCGCCGCGATGTTTCAATATTTGCGGCGCTTCATGGTCCTCGGCGACAAGGATGAAGGGAAACGACTTGTCGTCGCGCAGGATGACATTGTAGCGCGGCTTTAACTGCTTGATGAGGTTCGCTTCGAGGAGAAGCGCTTCGGTCTCGGTGCCCGTAACCACAAACTCCATCGACCGCGTTTCGGAAATCATGCGCAGGATGCGGTTCGAATGGCCGCGCCCTTGCGCGTATGACGAGACCCGGTTTTTCAGGTTCTTCGCCTTACCCACATAGAGAACGTCGCCTTTGGCGCCATACATCCGATAGACGCCGGGTTTGCCGGGCAGGCGTTTCACCTGATCGGCGATCAGCGCGGCGCCGGAGAGCGCGTCTTTCTCAATGGTTTCCGGGGCGTCGGGGCTCATGAAAAATGGTTAACCGGGCGTTCACAAAGGGGCGGTAAATCTATTATCGGAGCTAATCGCGCACGGGCGAAAGGTCAAATGCCGCCAGAACTGAAAAAGAAATCGGACATCTCGATCGTGCTGATTGTTTTTACGGCGATGGCGGTGCTGGGCGTCGCTTGCGGGGGCTTTGTGGTGCATGACTACGCCCGTTCAAGGGCGAATATGGCCTGGCCCGCGGCCGACGGAATTGTCCTCAGCCGGCTTGAAGGCGAGAGTGCGCCCTTGCGCTATGTCTATTCTTTTGACGGGCGCAGTTACGAAGCGACCCGAACGCGCACCTTTCTAGGCTGGTTCATGATGACCGATCGGGCGGACTACCGCCCGGGCGAGTCTGTTATCGTTTATGTGGACCCGGAAGATCACAGCTATTCGGTGCTCTATCCCGGCGGATCGAGCGTCGCTTTTGTGATCTTGTCGCTCTTGTCGGGCGCGGCCGTCTTCTTCGGCGTTGGCGGGGTCGTCTGGGCTCTGTCGCGCACGCGCGAAGAAACCCTGGGCGCGGCGAGCCACGCTTTTTAAAGCTTATCTTTTTGTGCGGCTGATCTCGACGCCGGCGGCGTCCGCTTCGGTGATCGCGTTCGGTTTAACGATGCGCACCATTACCGAAATCACCATAGGGTGCGACAGCACGAGATCGGCAATACGCTCGGCGAGCGTTTCCACGAGCTTGATGTGTCCCTCGGCGATGATCGCCTTGATGCCGCGCGTCATCTCGTCATAGCAAACGATGTCTTCAAGCTCGTCGCTCACCGGATTGGCGGGTTCGATGACATCGGCTTCGAAGTCGATGCGGATCGGCTGGGTGACGCCCTGTTCGCTTTCATAGGCGCCGATATAGGCGTCGAGCGTCAGGCCGCGCACAAAGATGCGCCGCTGCGGCGCCGTCGCGCTGCGGGGAAGGGGCGTGATCTCGGGCTGCGTCTTTTGGGGCGGCGTTTTAGGCTTGCTCATAGGTCTATTCCTGCACCAGGACATCCGCGGTGCGCCAGGTGAGATGTTGCCCCCCATCGACGGCGATCATCTGTCCCGTGACCGAACGCGCTGACAACAGATAAAGAAGCGCCCCGCATATATCCTCAGGGTCCGCCCCATATCCAAGGATCGTAGACTGGTTCTGACGCTGCCAGTCTTGATCGGACTGGCGCGGATTTTTGAGGGTCGGGCCGGGGCCGATGGCGTTGACGCGAACGCCCTTTGGGCCGAGCGCCTGCGCCATGGTCTGGGTGAGGGTGAAGAGCGCGGCTTTCGAGGCCGTGTAGGAAAGAAATTGCGGCGTCAGTTTCAAAACCCGCTGGTCGATCAGATTGACGATGAGGCTGTCCTTCGGCGCCTGTGCGGCGAAGTCCTGCGCAAGCTTCACCGGCGCGCGCAAATTTACCTCCATGTGAAGGTCCCAGCTGTC
The DNA here is from genome assembly GCA_030428745.1 of Alphaproteobacteria bacterium. GTDB lineage: Bacteria > Pseudomonadota > Alphaproteobacteria > Caulobacterales > Parvularculaceae > Hyphococcus. The sequence goes on along the minus strand of JAUIEG010000160.1, from coordinate 1,947 downwards.
GCGCGTCATGGTCGTTATGTCGTCATGTTCAAAGGCGGATGCGGAGTTGACGAGCAGGGTCAGGGGACCGATCGCCTTGGCGGCCGCGCCGATCAGCGCAGCGGTGTCGCTTTCTGCTGAAAGATCGGCTTTGACGGCGGCCGCGCGGCGGCCTTTCGCTTCGATCATGGAAATGACGGCGTCGGCTTCCGCAGGGGAGCTGTTGTAGTGAACGGCGACGTCATAGCCCGTGTCTGCGAGCGCAAGCGCCATCGCCCGGCCCAGCCGTTTCCCGGCGCCGGTGACGAGCGCTGCGCCGGTTGGCGTGGCCGTCATGGGTTAAAACGCTCCCGCATGTTCAGCGAGCATCAGAATAAAGCCGATATAGGCGCCGGTGAACACAAGCCCGGCGACACGGCCGATATTCTTGCGGGTGAGCACGAAGGCGGCAAGCGCAATGGCGGCGATGGCCATCACCGGCAGGTCCAGCGTCAGCGAGGCCGTGTCGAAAGCCGCGCCGCCAGCAAGACCGGCCGCGCCGCCCACGGCGAGAATGTTGAAGATATTGGAGCCGACAACGCCGCCAATCGCGACATCGGATTTCTTGTGGAGGGCGGCGGCGAAGACCGTCGCAAGTTCCGGCAGGGAGGTGCCGAAAGCGACGATGGTGAGGCCGATCAGTTCTTCGCGCACGCCAAGATCGGACGCGAGGTCCGCGCCGTGAGACACCAGAAGATGCGCGCCGGCGGGAAGGCCGATGAGGCCCGCGGCGAGAAACATCACGGTTTTGAGGCTGACGCCCGACGTCTCCTGATATTCCTCCACTTCATCGAGGATTGGATCCTCGGCTTTGCCGATGCTGGCGCGCACCCACATATAGCCGACATAGACAATAATGCCGGTGAAGAGCGCGGCGCCGGTTCGGACGCCGATCTCGCCCGGGCCATAAGCGGCGAAAAGAAACCCGGCGGTCGCAATCAGCATGACGATGGCATGACGGCGCAGGCCCAGAACATGCGTCGTCACCGGATAGATGATCGCCGGCACGCCGAGCACCAGAAAGACATTGGCGACATTCGAGCCGATAATATTGCCGAGCGCGATGCCGTCATTACCGGTCATCACCGCCTGCACCGTGACGACGAGCTCTGGCGCAGACGTGCCGAAGGCGACAATGGTCAGGCTGATGAGGAGGGCGGGAATTTTCAGTGCAGCGGCAAGGCCGACCGCGCCGCGCACAAGCAAATCGCCTGCGACAAGCAGAATGGCGAGGCCAAGAATGACGAATGCGATCTGGGGTGCGATCTCGGGGATCATGAAACGCCTATGTTGCGCGGGGGCGCGGTTAGCGCCGTAATGGCGGCGGGGAAGATCCAGCCGCAAGCTCCCATATGGGAAGCCTTTTTTCGCTTTCTAGGGCGGCAGGGCGCTAGTCGACGCTGCCTTTTTCAAGGAGATTGAGGACCGCAAAAACAATAATGAATACGAGGATCGTGGAGACAGCCATCCAACCTGGATTCATGGAAATACCCCTTCTTTAGCGTTGCCTGACCGCCCTTATAGAGCCGCCCGGCAATACCGTCACCCCCCGAAAGCCCGGGGCCCGACGGGCCTGAGCCCGCCGCGCCGCGGGGGGCGGCGCGCCTCGTAACTGCTTCAAATTTTCCACAAAATCCGCCATCCGCCTTAGCCCTTACTGCATGGCTTCAGACCTATGCTCGCCTCAAGTTGTTTCAAGGCGGGCTCAAATGAAGTCAGAAGTACTCGAGGCAGCGGGGAGACAGGCATCACCGAGAATCACCGAACGCCGGCTCACCGAGCGGGTGAGGAACAAATGGGCTCGGCTGGCGGGCGACAGCCTGCCGTCCCTCAAGGACATCGAGGCTCTCAATTTCGGCCCTGACTGGCCGTTCTGTTTCGCTGTGGATTTGAGGCTGTCGGATATCTTTCCCTATTTCCTGTTTATGG
>JAUIEG010000159.1 GCA_030428745.1 Alphaproteobacteria bacterium | reverse complement strand
ATGAGGTCCATCGTCTCGCAGCGGGCCTGATAAACGAGATTGAGCAACTAAAAGATCAGGCTCGCGACGCCGAGGAGACAATCGAAGAACTAGAACGGCGGATCGACTTGTTGGAAAGCAATTTGGGCTATGTGGAGGAGAAGGCCTCCGATATTGAGAGCCGGGTCAGCATCATCGAAATTTCGCGGCCCGATTAATTTCAAACTGAGACACTACCCTGAAGTCACTTTGGCGCGCTGTTATTTTTTAGCGCGTTGACTGAGGCCGTCCTTCGCATTAGCGCCAAGCGTGACTGCCGGAAGCATATCGCCGCCGGCGGGATTTGTGGACACTTCCAGATTAGACATGCCGAACCTGTCTCCCAGGCGCGCACGGCCAATACATTCGATGGCGCTATAGCCGCGAACGTGCATCAGTATGGCATCGCTCCGATCACAGGACAGCTCCATGATCTCGCCATTGTCCAGCTTCAAATGTGAATAGCCCGACATTGGACTCACCCCATCATCCTCTGTGGTCGCCAATATGTTATGATCGGTGACAGCATACGCCTCCCCGTCACGAAGCACATAGCCAAATCTAATGTGCTGGCCAGTTTCGGTGACTGCTGATAGCTGGTGGATGGAAAGGTCCGGACCAAAAACGCAAGGCCACCAGCGCGTGCTGCGCAACGTGTTCCAGCTTCGTGATCCCCAAGACCGATCACGATAACCAAGCGCATTAATTCTGAAAGTCTGGTCGCCGATCCGGATATCGCCGGTCATCTCACCTGCAACTTCGAAGTGATGTCCCATACCTTCTGGCGCGGAGCCGCCACTGACGAGGGCCATATAGTCATAACGAGGATGAAAATCTTGGAACCGCAACTTGGCTTCCAAATCCGGAAAGCACGCATCTATCGCCAGTGTGTCCAGGTCGACGCGAAGCGCGTCGCCCCACCCCATATGTGTGTCGCCGCGATCCGGTTTCCGCATGGCCTCGCCCGTCACATTCGAGCGAAAGCGGGCTCCTTCTGCCGTGAAAACACCGAAACAGGAATTCAAGGCCTCTACGACGGGCTCTTGCCCCAACCGCCAGAAACCGCCAACGCCCAGTTCAAGATCGTGCCAGACGAAGAGTGCACTCTCCTGCCAGGATTTATCCTCTCCTGGAGGATGCGGGCAATCATCTTTGCTTTCAAAATAGGGCGGTTTCAATTTTCCTGCTCCCGATCTATTTATTTCATCATAGCGGAAAATTTGGGAAGACAAAGATGTCGGTCGGCGCGAACAAAAGTCTCGAATTCATCCGCACGCGTCTTGAACCACTGCTGACCGCACACTATGCGCTTGCCGAAAAAGTGGTAATCAGGCGCGCCGCAGCGCCCGAGGAAGGCTCATCCAGCGAGACTTACCTGCTTGACATCGCAATTTCTCGCAACGGCGACACAAGAGCTGAAAAACTTGTCCTGCGCATACAAGCAAGCGATTTTCAGGTCTATCAAGACGCTTCCGTGGACCGGCAATATGCTGTTTTGGAGGCGCTGTCACGATGCAGTGACGCGCCTACCCCCAATGTTGTTTTGCTGGAAACGAATGACCAGACCCTTGGTGCTCCCTTTTTTCTTATGGAATGCATAGACGGGCGCGCGCCTCCCAACGCCTATCACAGCGAGGGCGTGCTTTCGGAGGCCACGTCGGCAGATCGTGAATCGATGTGGCTCAGCGCTATCGAGAAGCTGGCGCGACTACACAAGACACCGGCGACGGAATTGCCGTTTCTTGACCGGCCGTCGCTTGGACCCACAGGCCTCGATCAGGAAATCGCCGCATGGGACGAGTACCTCATCTGGTCAGGAATACCGACCCACCCGCATATCGAGCGCACCCGCAAATGGCTAGATGATCACATGCCGGAGAAAAAGCCCACGAGCCTCGCCTGGGGCGACGCCAGACTCAGCAATGTCATGTTTCGCGATAATCGATGCCGAGCATTTCTGGACTGGGAAACAGTCTCACTGGGCGGCGCTGAAACCGATCTCGGATGGTGGCTATATTACGATCACAGCGTCGCGGAAGGCGCAGGCATTCCGCGCCTTGACGGGCTTGGCGGACGCAAAGAAACCATTGCCGCGTGGGAGCATTTCTCAGGACGCAAGGCAGAGGCAATGGAGTGGCATGAAGTCTTTGCGACCTGGCGCTTCGCCCTGATCAGTGAGCGCGCTATCATGTTGACGGAAGCGGCGGGAGGAAAACTGCCAATCGGTCCAGGCGATCATAACCCTGCTGTATGCAGACTAGGCGAACTCATTGCATGAGCTTCGAGCGCCCGGCTTAGGCGCGCCACACCAGTGGCAGATATTCGAAGCTTCCATTGACGCCTGTGCGAATGCGCGGCATGTCAGCCGGATCGACTTCAAAATCCGGAATCCGGCTCAACCATTCCTCCAACAAGATTTTGATTTCCACGCGTGCAAGCATTGAGCCCGGGCAGACGTGAGGCCCAGCGCCAAAAGTCGTTTTAGCATTTGACTTTCGCGCATAATCAACCGTCATCGGGTCCGGATAATCCTCAGTATCAAGGGCGCCGAACGGTGTCGATAACATGACTTTGTCTCCCTTGCGCATCCCTACGCCGTGAAACTCAATATCTCGCTTTACGGTGCGAGCTGGATTGGTCAATGCAAAGCGGCGTAGAAACTCTTCTGTCGCTCCGGGAATTAACGACGGATCGTCGATAAGCTGCTTGCGATGATCCGGCGAACTCGCCAGGAAATTCATCAGGTGTCCCATCATGGAGGCAACGGTGTCCAGCCCCCCGATCAACAAGAGGGTGGTCACGCCGACCGCTTCATGCATTTCAATCGGTCTGCCTTCAATTTCCGAGGTCGCGATTTTACTGATCAGATCATCCCCGGGGTTCCTCATTCGTTCTGCAATGAGCTCGCCTGCGTATTTCGTTATCTGCAAGGCCGCTTCATTTTTCGACATTTTTTCATCAGCGACCATCGCGCCCGCGAGCGGCAGCAGAGTCAATCGGTCCTCTTCAGGAACGTCAACCATTTTCATGAAGATCTTTATCGGCAGGTGCTGCGCGAATTCCGTAACGAATTCGCACGCTCCCTTCGGCTTGAAGGCTTCGATCAACTCGATAGCCAGGGCGCGGCCTACTTTCTCTTGTTCCTTCAGCGCAGGCGCAATGAAGGCCGGCGAAAATAGCTTCCGATAAACCTGTTGCATTGGCGGATCTGACTCGATCGGCACAAACTTCGGCCGACCAGGCGGTTGAATGCCATCGACCGCCGCTCCCTCTTCGGAAGTGAAACGATCATAATCCGCAAATGCCTCTTGCAAGTATTTTCTTTTGGTGATGATCCAATGGCCGCCATTATAGGGCGACCAGAAAATATCAGGGGCCCCGTCCGCCATTTCACGATAAAACGCTTCGTGATATGACTTCTCGCCTTTCATGGGTCGATATGCATCAAACTCGAGCACAAGATTCGCTGGAACATGAGAGGGAACTGGAGCCTGCTCGCTATCCACCGCTGACGACATATAGCCTCCGCCTCCAAACTTGAACGCACCTTTTATCACCAAAAGCCTGCGGCGCAGATCATGAGTGCGATCACTTATTTGGCGGCTAGACACTCTCGCCGCCGGTAGCCGAAAGTCTGGCAAAAGGATCGTTAAATGAAAGATTATGATCAGTTGCTAAAGCTTGATGACAAGGTCGCGCTGGTTACGGGCGGAGCCCGCGGCATTGGACTGGCGGCCAGCAAGCTTTTCTCAAAGGCAGGCGCCAAAATTGCTCTCTGCGATATCAACGGCGACTCAGTCCGCACGGCTGCGAAATCAATTGACGCCGCACGCGCCTATGATTGCGATATTTCCGATGAACGCGCCGTTGAAAAGCTCGTTCAACATGTCATGGACGACTTTGGAAAGCTCGACATCCTCGTTCATGTGGCCGCAATCTTTCCGAAGCACGCTTTTTTATCCATGACAGCGAAAGAATGGGATGAGATGCAAGCCGTGAATGTGCGTGGCACATTCCTTGTCATGCGCGAAGCCATCAAAGCGATGAAAGCCGGCGGCGATGGCGGCGCCATCGTCAACGTTTCATCAGCCAGCGGCGAACGTGCGCTCGTGCATCACAATTCGGCCTATGGCGCATCAAAAGCGGCTGTAACCAATCTCACCCGGTCTGTGGCGATCGAAGTTGCCGGCGACGGCATTCGCGTCAACGCTATTCTGCCAGGCGGCGTCGCCACCGAAGGCGCAAAAGCGGCGACAGAACAGATGAGGGCGGAGGGTCTCGCCATGGGCGGGCCCATAACGACGCCAGGCCGTATTCCTTTGGGGCGTATTGCAGATCCATCCGAAATCGCCAGCGCATGCCTGTTCATGGCGTCTCCTGCCGCTTCCTACATCACCGGTCAGGCGCTCGCCGTCGACGGCGGTTTCCTGGTCAGCTGAAGCGGTTACACCACTCAGTCACTGTTAAAAAGTAACAAGCAGCAAAGAAGCAAGTATGACTATCCTCTCCCAAGCGCCGAACCTTTCAAACCGCACAGTTCTGATCACAGGCGCCTCTTCCGGTCTCGGCGCCCATTTCGCTAAAGCCGCCGCGAAAACCGGCGCCAAAGTCGCGCTGGCGGCGCGCCGCGCCGATCGTCTAGAATCTCTGGCGAAAGAAATCGAAGACGGCGGCGGGCATGTGGCGGCGATTGAAATGGACGTTGCAAACGAGCAGTCAGTCGTGGACGGTTTTGACGCCGCAGAAAAGGCGCTCGGTCCCGTTGCTTCGGTCATCGCTAATGCCGGTATGAACGTTCCGAGTTCGGCCCTTGGCATTTCCCTCGATGATTTCCGCAAGGTGGTAGATGTCAATCTCGTGGGCGTTTTCGCTACTGCCCGAGAAGCCGCAAAACGCATGATCGCAAACGGTTCGCGCGAAAGCGGCGACGGACGCATCTTGCTGATCGGCTCTGTCGGCTCTCATCGCGTTCTTGACAAGCTTGTCGCCTATAACACCACGAAGGCAGCGGTTCTGATGATGGGAAAGGCCTTGGCCAAGGAATGGGCATCCAAAGGGATTAATGTGAATGTCATCTGTCCCGGCTGGATCGAAACCGAGCTGAATAGTGAATGGCTGGCGACAGAACCCGGGCAGGCGCTTATCGGCAGCTTTCCCCGCAAACGCGTCATGCAGCCTGCCGATCTTGAATACATGACGCTTTTCCTTCTTTCCGACGCATCGGCAAAGATTACCGGGGGAGGCTTTGAGCTCGATGACGCACAATCTCTCTAACATGAAGATCAGCGATTCCTGATGCGAGATTCGCAATGACAAGCACTCAAAGCGAACGCGGCGGCGCCATCGCGGCGGCGGTGGAAGCATTTGTTCGCGCTGAAGTCGCTCCCTACGAATTCGACCCGCGTTGTGGTTCGCATGGGCCGAGCGGCGATCTGGTGACCGAACTGCGGGAAAAGGCGCGAGAAGCCGGTCTCATGACGCCGCATATACTGGATAATGGCGAGCATCTGAGTCATTGCGATACGGCGCTCGTGCTACGCGCCGCAGGTCTGTCTCCCCTTGGGCCCGTCGCCGTAAACGTTATGGCGCCTGATGAAGGCAACATGTTTCTGTTGGGGAAGACTGCAAGCGACGAACAAAAACGACGCTTTCTGGCGCCGATCATAAGCGGCGAAGCACGTTCCGCCTTCTTTATGACCGAGCCCGCCGCCGGTGGCGGCGCAGGGTCTGACCCTTCGCTTCTGAAGACAACTGCGATCCGCGACGGCAATCATTGGATACTCAATGGGCGAAAGGCATTCATAACTGGGGCGCAAGGGGCGCAGGTCGGGATCATCATGGCCCGAACTGAAGAAGGCGCGTCCCTGTTTCTTGCGAACTTGCCAGACCCAGCGATCCGCACCGAACGCGTCCTCGACACGATTGACTCGTCTATGCCCGGAGGTCACGCGATTGTCGCTATTGAAAATTTACGTCTAGCAGCGGATCAAATGCTTGGCGCGCCGGGGGAAGGATTTAGGCTTGCGCAGATTCGCTTGGCGCCGGCGCGATTAACGCATTGCATGCGTTGGCTGGGGGCATGCACGCGCGCGCACGAGATCGCTGTTGATTATGCATGCAGGCGGAAGGCTTTCGGAAAAGCCATCGTCGACCATGAGGGCGTCGGCTTTATGCTGGCAGACAACTTGATTGACCTCAAGCAGTGCGAATTGATGATCGACTGGTGCGCGAGCGTTCTTGATGCCGGAGAACCCGGGACCGTAGAAAGCTCGATGACCAAAGTGGCTGTTTCCGAGGCGTTGATGCGGGTGGCTGACCGCTGCGTTCAAGTCATGGGGGGAACCGGAGTTAGCGGCGACACCATAGTGGAGCAGG
>JAUIEG010000158.1 GCA_030428745.1 Alphaproteobacteria bacterium | reverse complement strand
CCTGCCTTCGGCATGGTGTTTTCGGTTTAGCCTGCCTTCGGCATGCGGCCGTCATCGAGGCCAAGGATGACCCGGTCCGGCGGTTTGTGGCCGTCGGCGAACATCTTGATGTTGATGATCATGCGCTCGCCCATTTCGATACGGCTTTCCACGGTCGCCGACGCCATATGCGGCAAGAGCACCACATTGGGCGCCTTGAGAAGTTTCTCGCTGGGCGCGCCGCGCTCATAAACATCGAGCCCTGCACCGGCGAGACGTCCGCCCTCAATCATCTCTGCAAGCGCATCCTCATCGACGATCTCGCCGCGGGAGATGTTCACCACATAAGCCTGCGGCTGTAAGAGCTCCAACCGGCGGCGAGACAGAAGATGAAACGTCGCCGGAGTGTGCGGGCAATTGACGGAGACAATGTCCACGCGCGCCAGCATCTGGTCGAGACTGTCCCAATAGGTCGCGCCAAGCTCTTCCTCGATATGAGGGTTGATAGGCGTACGGTTGTGATAGTGGATCGCCAGCCCGAAGGCTTTGGCCCGCCGCGCAATCGCCTCGCCCACGCGGCCGAGGCCGATAATGCCGAGTTTTTTGCCGCGCACCCTGCGCCCCAGCATCCAGGTTGGCGACCACCCCTGAAATTGACCCGCCTCAAGGGCTCTGACGCCCTCCACAAGGCGTCGCGGCACAGCGAGGATCAAGGCCATGGCCATGTCGGCGGCGTCCTCAGCGAGGACGGAGGGCGTGTTTGTGACGGTGATTCCACGCTTATTGGCGGCGGCGACATCAATATGATCGATCCCGGCGCCGAAATTGGCGATAAGACGCAGCCTTTCCCCTGCAGCGTCGAAAAAAGCCGCGTCCAGCTTGTCTCCCAAGGTGGGCGCCAGCACATCGGCGTCCTTGGCGCACTCTATAAGCGCCGGCGGCGACAACGGAGCGTCGCCCTCGTGAAGCACTGCGTCAAAAAGATCGGAAAGCCGCGCCTCCACTGGCGCCGGTAATTTTCGCGTCACCGCGACCCTGACCTTTTTGGCGCTCATCGGAAAATTCCTGTCATGGCGGCGGGAAAAATGCACATGCGGCTTGAAGTTTTCCCCAAACCCGAAAAAGAGCCTGAAGTTAACCCAAGATTAACGGCTTTGCCGCCACGTAAGGGTTTATTCACTATCTTTGATTTTTTCGAGCGCCTGTTCATGCCGCGTCTGTATTCTATGTTGTCCGTCAGCCTAATCGCCGCCCTCTATTTGACCGGAGCCGCCCCGGCGGCGCAAGCCGCCTTAAATAGTAATGGGGCGCAAGCCGCCTTAAACCGTATTGGGGCGCAAGCCGCCTTAAATGGTGATAGGGCGCAAGCCACGGAAAGAGCGGCCGCCGCCGCGCCCATGAAACTGCGCCTCGACACGCCGTCAGGCCTGCCGGTGCCGCGGCTTGTCTCCCTCAAGGCGAGCAAGACTTTCTGCCGCTCAGGCCCGAGTTTTTCCCATCCGGTGCGGCTGACCTTCATGCGCGCCGGCCTGCCTGTGATGGTGGTGGCCGAGACAAAAGACCACTGGCGCAAGATCCGGGACGCCGAGGGCGACGAATGCTGGACCCACAAATCCAAGCTTTCCGGCGATGAAACCGCGCTGGTGCTGGAGGACGGGCTCGCCTTGCGGGCCCGGCCCGACGCCGGCGCCCCGGCCCGGGCGCGGCTCGGCCGCGGCGTGATCGCCCATGTGGAGGGCGAAAAAGAGGGCTGGTTGCGGGTCAGCGCCGACGGCCGCAAGGGCTGGGCCCGCGCCTCGGCGTTCTGGGGGGCCAGAGCCGATGCGCCGCTGGCGGGCGTTCTCAGCCCCTGAATGTTGCGACGCATAATTGACCCTGTGCAGGCGCGCCTTTACCAAGCGGCCACAGCGCGCGACAATCGTCTACGCGCAAGTAACAACTGAACAGGGCGCATGACGGAACAAAAAAACAGTTTCAGCCGCGAGGAGCTCCTCGAGTGCGGCTATCACGGACTTCGCGGACCCGGCACGGCGCAATTGCCCGTGCCGCCCATGTTGATGTTCGACCGGATCACGGAGATCACGTCCGATGGCGGCGCCTATGGCAAGGGCTTCGCCAGGGCGGAGCTCGACATCAACCCGGATCTCTGGTTCTTTGACTGCCACTTTCCGGGCGACCCGGTGATGCCGGGCTGTCTCGGTCTCGACGCCTTGTGGCAGATGGTGGGATTTTTTCTCACCTGGTCGGGCCATCCCGGTCATGGCCGCGCGCTCGGCGCCAAGGATGTGCGTTTTTCCGGCATGGTGGTGCCGTCTGCAAAACGCGTCACCTATGAGCTTAATATCAGGCGCATGATGGCGCGTCCCCTGATCCTCGGCATTGCTGACGGCGTCATGAAGGTCGACGACCGGCAGATTTATGAAGCCAAAGATTTGAGGGTCGGACTTTTCTCCCGCGAGCAACTCGACGCGGGCCTGTCGCTCTAAGGCGACGATCACACGTTTTCGGCGGAAGGCGAAAGGAAGTTTATGCGGCGCGTAGTTATTACCGGTATGGGAGTCGTCTCATCCATCGGCGCCAATGTGGAAGAGGTGAAGACGGCGCTCTATGAGGGACGTTCCGGCGTCGCCCATGACGCCAGTTTCGCCGAGCATGGTTTTAAATGCCAGGTTTCAGCGCGCCCCTCCGTCAACATTGAAGAAGCGCTCGACCGGCGCACGCGCCGCTTCATGGGCGAGGGCGCCGGCTGGAACTATATCGCCATGAAGGAAGCGCTGGAGCAGTCGGGCCTGACCGACGATCAAGTCAGCCATCCCATGACCGGCATCATCATGGGCTCGGGCGGTCCTTCCACGAAAGCGATCGTCGAAGCCGCCGACATCACGCGCAAAACCGGCGCCACCAAGAAAATCGGCCCCACCGTGGTCCCGAAGGCCATGGGCTCGACCAACTCGGCGACGCTAGCCGTGCCGTTCAAGATTCTTGGCGTCAATTATTCGATTTCCTCCGCATGCGCCACATCGGTGCATTGCATCGGCGCCGCGGCGGAACAAATCATGTGGGGCAAACAGGACGTCGTTTTCGCCGGCGGCGGCGAGGAACTCGACTGGACGCTGGCTAATATTTTCGACGCCATGGGCGCCATGTCCACAAACTTCAACGACCGCCCGGAAGTCGCGAGCCGCGCCTATGACCGGGATCGCGACGGCTTCGTCATCGCCGGCGGCGCTGCGACCGTTGTTCTCGAAGAATATGAATACGCCAAAAAGCGCGGCGCCAATATTCTTGGCGAGATCGTCGGCTATTTCGCCAATTCCGACGGTTACGACATGGTGCAGCTGTCCGGCGAGGGCGCCGTCCGGTGCATGCGCGGCGCGCTCGAAACCGCACGTCAGCCCGTCGATTATGTGAACCCGCACGGCACGTCGACGCCCGTCGGCGACCAGAAAGAAACGGCGGCTATTCGCGAAGTGTTCGGATCGGACATTCCGCCATTCTCGTCAACGAAATCCCTGACCGGCCACTCCCTCGGCGCCGTTGGCGCGCAGGAACTCGTCTATGGCCTCATCATGATGCGCGATAAGTTTCTCGCCGCGTCAGCCCATATTGAAAATCTGGATCCGGAATTTGAGGATCTTCCCATCATCCGTGAGCGCGTGGACAATGCGAAAGTCGACTGTTTCCTCACCAACTCCTTCGGCTTCGGCGGCACCAATGGCTGTCTCGTCGTCGCCAAGGTCTAGGCCCGGGACCGAAAGATTTTGAGCCAGGAATCCCTGATCGCCGGCGTTGTGGCGGCGCTGATCGCCAGCGCCGGTTTGTGGTGGTTTCGTCTGATCCTGCCGGTTGTCAAAAAACAGCCAAAAGAGACGCGCTTCGGCGTTTACGCGATTGTCTGGCTCGCTTATTTCATTCTCACCATGATCGTGATCGACCGCAGCGGCGGTTAAGCGCGCGCCACGCCACCCCGGATAAGCCCAGCCCAGCATAAGCAAGGATAAACTTCATGAGCGACGAAACCGGTTTCCCGAAAGGCGATCTGATGAAAGGCAAGCGCGGCCTCATCATGGGCGTCGCCAACAAGAACTCCATCGCCTGGGGCATCGCGCAGCAACTCGCCGCGCAGGGCGCAGAGCTTTGCTTCTCCTACATTCCCGCCATGGAAAGCCGGGTGCGCCAACTCGCCGAAACCATCGGCGTTGAGTTTCTGGTCGAGGCCGACGTCATGAGCGACGACGACATGGACAAGGCTTTCGCCGACGTCAAAAACAAATGGGGCAAGATCGACTTTCTGGTCCACGCCATCGCCTTCACCGACAAGGAGGCGCTGAAAGGCTCCTTCGTCGAAAACACGACACGCCAGAACTTCAAGGATACGATGGACGTGTCGGCGTTTTCCTTTGTCGACGCGGCGCGCCGGTCAGCCGAGATCATGCCCGATGGCGGCTCCATGGTGACGCTCACCTATCTGGGCTCTGAGCGCATCGTGCCGAACTACAATGTCATGGGCGTCGCCAAGGCCGCCCTCGAAGCCTCCATGCGCTATGTGGCGCGCGATCTTGGGCCCAAAGGCATTCGCGTCAACGCCATCTCCGCGGGCCCCATGAAAACGCTGGCCATGGCTGGCATCACCGGCGGGCGCCAGCTTATGTCCACAGGCCGCGAATGGTCGCTTTTGAAAGAAGACACCACGATGGAAGGCGTCGCCGGGTCGGCGCTCTATCTTCTTTCCGATCTTGGCGCCTCCTGCGCGGGCGAAGTCCTGCATGTGGACGCCGGTTTCCACGCTGTCGCCGTGCCTGACATCGCCGGCGCGTGACCGCTGACGATATCATCGCGGCCCTGAAACTCCAGCCGCATCCCGAAGGCGGCTGGTTTCGCGAAACCTGGCGCGCGGAAGCAGCAGACGACAAACGCGCCAGCGGCACGGCGATCTATTATCTGTTGAAAGCCGGAGAATGTTCTCACTGGCATCGCGTCGACGCGGCGGAGATATGGCATTACTACGCGGGGGCGCCGCTGAAACTGTCGATTTCTGAAGACGGCAAAACCAAAGAGGATTTAATCCTCGGCCCTGATCTTTCCAAAGGCGAAGCGCCGCAACTCATCGCGCCGCCCCATTGCTGGCAGGCGGCGGAGAGCTGTGGCGCGTTTACACTGGTGGGCTGCACCGTCTCGCCCGGTTTCGAATTTTCCGGTTTTGAAATGGCGCCTGAAAACTGGACGCCAACGGGCTGATTATTCCGCCGCCGCGTTTTCCAGGTAAGGGACCGGATCGACCAGCACATAGCCCGGCGTATGGTCAACGAAATGGTCGAGCCACGGCTTGTGTCCCGCGCCATAGACCACAACGACCCGATCGCCCGGCTTCGTCACCTGCATTAACTTCGAAAAAATCTTGGCGTTGCGCATGAACCAGTAAGCCTGAAGCTCGGCGCCTGGCTGCGCTTCGCCGCGGTCATATTCAAAGGTGCGATAATAAAATTCATCGCTTTGCCGCAAATCCTCGCCGCTGTTTTGCAACAGCAGCAGTTCGGCGACATTGTGATCTTTTTGCTTGACGGAAAACTCACTGACGATTTCCTGAATCTCCTCAATTTGTCGATTCAGAGCATCACCTTGCCCCGTTTCCGCAGCATGCGCCATCAGCTTGTCAAAGGGGAAATAATCGGGCTCGCCATCACTCGGCTGTTCGTCAATGCCATAGACGCGCGTGACGCCTTGCATATTGGCCAGACGATAAGCGATCTGATAACGCTCATCTGGATTGTCTTTCAGCACCTCCGGCGTGAACGCCTGATATTTCGGATCCACATAGGCCGGCGCGTCAGTGGTGCGTTCCACGGCGACGACCGTCGGTTTAAACGCCGCCAACGCATCCGCCACCGCCGCAATCTCCGCCTGCCGCGCATCGGTCAGCATGCTTTCAATCTCAGCGTTCGCCACATCCTGCCCGGGATTGCCCATATGGAACGAGCCGATCACCATCACCTGAACAGCTTCGGGGTCGGTCTTCGCTTCTTCAACCGGCGCCGCTGTGGCGCAGGCGGCCACGCCTAACGCCGCAAAAACCATCAAAAATCGTTTCATCATCGCCCTCGTCTTCCCGCTAAGCCGTGAAGCTGCCGAAACGGTTATGGCCCGTAAAGGCGTTTGCGGCGAACGCCCTTGCAAGCGCGACAGTGCGATGCATGTCACTCGCCGCTCGGGGAAGCAACGAACACGATTGGCAAATTTCCGTTGCTGTCGGGTGTGCTGGCGACGCTGATGCGCGTAATGGCGCCATAGCCGAGCTCGCTGATGTCGGCGGCGACATGCCAGACCGAATCGTTGGCGAAGTCATAGGTCATCAATTGAGCGCCCGCTGAGGAATAAGCCACGGCGGGAAGCCCTTCTTCACCAAAAGCGAGAAAGAAG
>JAUIEG010000157.1 GCA_030428745.1 Alphaproteobacteria bacterium | reverse complement strand
TCCGGGCCGGCGTGATTCATGGCGTCCTCCACCATGATGGGCCAGTATTCCTCGAAATAGGCGTCGCGCGCCGTGCTTTCCACACAGACATTTGTGGCGATTCCGGTGAAGAAAAGATAGCGGATATTATGGGCGCGCAGATCATTGTCGAGGGTCGTGCCCGCAAAGCCGCTATAGCGCGATTTCTGGATCACGAGGTCGCCCGGTTGCGGTTTCAGCGCATCCACAATGTCCCAATCCCACGTCCCGTGGATCAACAACTTGCCGTCGAGCTCGGGCCGCGCGCGCATGGTGCGTAAGGATAGCTCCTTGTGATAGTTCGGCGACAGAGGGCCGCCGGCGTCGCTGAGATCGGGTTTGTAGCCGACCTGTAGATACACGATTGTAACGCCCGCCTCGCGCGCTGCGTCGATGATCTTTTTATTGACGTCAACTACCGCCGCGGCGGCTGAAATATCATGCCCCGCGAGATCCAGCATGCCGCCTTTGGAAGCGAACGCATTTTGCATGTCGACCACGACAAGCGCGGATTGCTCAAGCGCGATGTCGACTGGGTCGGGGCGGGCGGCGAGGGTGATCATTGCGAGGCCGCCTCGACCGGTTTTCGCGCGATCATAACATGCTGGAGCAGCGGGCCATCCGTCAGGGCGCGCTCTAAAACCAATCCCGCTTCTTTCATCCAGGTTTCAAGCTCATTGCGTCTCAAGCGGATGCGCAGGACGTCCCGCCCAAAGATACGGGCGAGATACTGAACCGGCGTTGGCGGAAAAAGCTCTGCGTGTTTGGGATCATCGGCGTCGAAATAGGAAGCGGCGATATAACCGCCGGGTTTTAAAATACGCACGGCCTCAGCGAGATAGGTTCTGATTTCGGCGGGCTTCAAATGCGTGAACACCGACATGAAAACGACAATATCGCCTGTCGCATCCTCTACCGGCAGGGCGAGAGAAGAAATCGGCTCAAAGCGCCAGTCCGGTCGGTCGCACATCTTTTCGGCATGGGCGATAAGGTCGGGAAGAATGTCGAAGCCGGAATAGGAGACGCGCGCTTCATCGCGCAAAGCGTAAGCGAGGCGCCCGGAACCGCAACCGACATCGATCAGATGGACGGGGCCTTCAGTGACAAGGTCAAGAACAAGCTTCGCCTGGGTTTTGCCTGTCGCCTCATACGATCCGCCGACGGCGCGTTCCAGGGCTTCGGTTTCACTGGCGCTGGTCTTGCGGAGATTGCGCAGGAGCCTTCGGTATTCGCGTATGTAATGCGGCTGTGCGAGCACGTCCCCGTCCGAAGGCTACGCCAGAATTTCGATTGAATAGTTTTCCATCACGGGATTGGCGAGCAGCTTTTTGCACATCTCTTCAGCGGTCGCGCGCGCCGCCGCTTCGTCGGTTTCCGTGAGTTTCATCTCGATCACCTTACCCTGACGCACGCCTTGTGCGCCGTCAAAGCCGAGCCCGGCGAGGGCGCTTTCAATCGCGGCGCCTTGCGGATCAAGAACGCCGTTTTTCAAGGTGATGGTGATTTTCGCTTTCATGAGCCATGCCCGCTTTTCGCCTGTCAGGGGCTGATACACCGGGCCGTCTGGCGGCGCAATGTGGGGCAGGCGTCATGCTGGCGCCGTGAAGGCGGGATTATCAGTTGAGAAGGCCGGACCCCTCGCCGGCGTAAGTCTCAAGCTGGCGATAGGCGGCAACGGCCTGATTGGCGTTAAATTGGGCGATCGCCTGCTCGCGGGCTTTTTGCATGGAGTCTTCGAGGCGCGCGGCTTTGAGCTCAGCCTCGGCGCGGATGATTTGCGTGTGGGCGCGCTGGGCGATTTCACGCGACTCTGCGGTGGGAGGAGACGGATAAAGCGCATCCGCCCGGATTTGCTCCAGCTTTTTGATGTCCTCGGGGCGGACTTCCCGGCTGGCGGGCACGTCCGCGTCGCTGACATCAATGTCCTCAGCCGCTTCGGCCTCAGCCGATTTTTGATCGGATTTCTTGCCTGCTTCGATGCGCTGACGCTCGGCTTCGGCATTGCGCAGCGCGGCTTCGTTTTTCTGTGCGGCGACCCGCTGATTTTCGGTATTGCGGTCTGCGGCGGCGGCGCGTTCTCCGGTGGTGCGCTGGTTTTGAAGCTGGCGGTCGTCGGCGCGGTCGGCGACGCGACGCTCAGCCTCCCGCCGGTCTGCGGAGGCCGCATTTGCAGCTTCCTGCTTGCGCGCGTCCGCATTGCGTAAAGAGCTGCCCGAAAGGGCGTCGTCCTCCTGGCTGGGAGCGCTCGCAGGCTGTCGGTTCGGCGCTGTCGGGCGCAGAGCCGACACTGGCGTTGAGCCAGTGCGTCCGGAGCCGTATGTGTAAACTGCGTATGGCATAACCCTGTAACGCTATCAGAACACAGATTTCCGGCGGCTTAGGAAAACCGTTTGCATTGCGCCTGAAGCGGTAAGGCTTTGTTCACTATGCTTGCCAGGGTCTTGAGCCCGACCGGGTGTTCAAACCCGCACAGTTCTTGGATGCTGGATATGCGCGCTTGTTCTGACGCGCCCCGGGACCATGCCTGGCGAATCTTAGCGCCCGCCTAATTTTCGTTTATTTCTCGTTGTCGCTGACCAGAACGGGGCCGCTCTGGCCGGAGCTTTCCGCCTCGCGCAGGACGCCGAGGCGCCGGGCGACTTCCCGATAAGCGTCGGTGACATCGCCAAGATCCTGGCGGAAACGGTCCTTGTCCATGATGTGCCCGGTTTCCATGTCCCACAAACGGCAACTGTCCGGGCTGATCTCGTCGGCGACGATGAGGCGCATCATGTCGCCTTCATACTGGCGGCCAAACTCAATCTTGAAATCGACGAGCTTGATGCCGACCCCGGCGAAGAGCCCCGACAGGTAGTCGTTCACCCTGAGCGCCAGGGCCATCATGTCGTCGATTTCCTGGGGGTTGGCCCAGTTGAAGGCGGTGATGTGTTCTTCGGAAACCAGCGGGTCGCCGAGATCGTCATTCTTGAAATAGAATTCGATCACCGAGCGGGGCAGGGCGACGCCGTCCTCGATGCCGAGGCGCTTGGAAATCGACCCGGCGGCGTAATTGCGGACGACGACTTCGAGCGGCACGATCTCCACATGACGGACCAGCTGCTCGCGCATGTTGAGGCGCTTGATGAAATGAGTGGGAACGCCGATGCGCTCCAGGCCCATCATGATGAATTCGGAAATGCGGTTATTGAGGACGCCCTTGCCCTCCAGCACCGCTTTTTTCTGGTTATTGAACGCCGTTGCGTCATCCTTGAAATACTGGATGATCGTGCCTGGCTCCGGGCCCTCGAACAGGATTTTCGCCTTGCCTTCGTAGATCTGCTTGCGGCGGGCCATTTCCGTAATCCTTTCAGTGCCTTGCGCGCCATCTTTCCGGCACGGCAATAGCGGCTCAGGGCGGGTCCAGCCGACTCAAGAGGCTGGCCTTCCCGTTTCGCTAGCACGGCTGGCGCGGTGGGAGAAGCGGGGGTTTACGCTCCTTGTCCTTTGAATGATAGTCCCCAGCCCTTACATTGGAGCTACATTTTCCACAGGCGCATTGCGTCATTTTAGGAAGGCGCGTTGCGCCGGGCCCCGGTCGCCTATAAAGACGCGGTCACCGGCCAGCCAGCCGCCCTGATTTTGCTGACGATCTGGAGTTTTGCCCCGATGACGACCTTCGACGACCGCAAGGATAAATTCGAAAACAAATTCGCCCATGACGCGGAGCTTCGCTTCAAGGCGGAGGCCCGGCGCAACAAGCTGCTGGGGCTCTGGGCCGCCGAGCTGATGGGCAAGACCGGAGACGAGGCCGACGCGTACGCCAAGGAAGTCATCAAAGCTGATTTCGAGGAAGCCGGCGATGAAGACGTCTTCCGCAAGCTCCGCGCCGATTTCGACGCGGCCGGCGTCAATCAGTCCGATCATCAGATCCGCCGCCATATGGAGGAGATGATGACAGAAGCTGTGAAACAACTTCAAAGCGGCGAATAAGCCTGACCTAGCGGTGGTGTGAAATGATTGAAGCGGCGCCATTTGCACTTTTTCTTGGCGGCGCGCTTCTCCTTAACATCACGCCAGGTCCGGACATGGCCTTTACGCTCGCCTCAACGGCGCGCGGCGGCGCGCGCGCAGGCATCGCGGCCGCAATTGGCGTCGGCGCCGGCGCGCTCGGCTGGACTGTCGCGACTGCGGTGGGCCTGGTCGCCATGCTCGCGGCGTCTGAGCATGCGCTGACACTGATCCGGATCGTCGGCGGTTTTTATCTTCTTTATCTGGCGGTTCGCACCATTGTCGAAAAGCCCGCGGCTCTCGGGGCGGAGGGCAGGGCGAGCCCGTTGCACTCTTTCCGCGCCGGCGCGTTCACAAATCTTTTCAACCCAAAGGTCGGACTTTTCTTTCTCGCGTTCCTGCCCGGCTTTGCAAATCCGGAAACAGGCGCGGTCTGGCTTCAGATCATGACGCTTGGCGCGCTATTCAGTTTCACCGGAACTTGCGTCTTGATCCTAGTGGCGCTGGCGGCCGGGGCCTTGCGGCGCAGGCTGGTCGAGTCGGCGAAAACGCAGAACCGCATGAAAGCGATTTCAGCCAGCGTCTATGGCGGTCTCGGCCTTTACCTTCTGACATCCGGCGCCAAGTAGGACGCTTTATGAGCGATGCGTTTTGACGCTCACAGGCGCCGGCTGCAGCGCTGGCGCAAGAAGTGAATGTCCCGCCCGGCGTCCTCCACCTTTGTCTTCATCCTCTTCATCGCGTGGAAGAAGAAAGACCGCAGTCCCCATAGCGGCGGAGCCCCAGGTGATTGTCACCACAATCAACAGCATGACGGCGGCGAGCGGGCCTGAAACCGGATCAGCGATCAGATCGCCAAGGCCGCCGACATTGAAATAGAAAAGCGCACCGACGAAGATCCACCCGCTCACCGCGCCAAGGGCGAGGTGTGAGAGCAAAAATCTGGTCAGCCGCCAGTCAATGCCTTTGCCGGCGCGGTTGCGCTGATTCTTCTTCATCGCGTGCATACGGCCTCCACGCTGTAAATTAGCGCCGCCGAGGGCGCCGTGCATTGCGGCATGACGCCGCCCGCATACCGCCGGAACTGCAAAAGCGTCTTCGTTTCCATCCCAACTGGGATAAGCTGTCGCGAAGAGAACAAGAGGAGACGGATCATGGGACGGGTCAGCGGTAAAAAGGCTTTCATCACTGGCGGTGCGCAGGGGCTCGGCGCCTGTTTTGCGCGCATGCTCGCCGACGAAGGGGCGAAAGTTTTCATCACGGACGTCAACGGCGACGGGGCTGAGGCGACCGCCGCCGAGATCAACGAAAAACATCCGGGCGCTGCGGGCGCGGCGCGCCATGACGTGACAAGCCGCGATGAATGGAAAACCGCATTAGAGGCAGCCGCGGGCGCCATGGGCGGCGTCGACACGCTTATCAACAACGCCGGCATCGGCACGTTCGGCAGCATTGAAACCGAAACGGAAGAAAACTGGCGCCGGACGCAGGCGATCGATGTCGACTCGATTTTCATGGGAACGCAGCTTGCGATGCCTTATCTCAAGGACTCGCAACCCGGGTCCATCATCAACATTTCTTCTGTCGCCGGCATGATCGCCGATGGCAATATGATCGCCTACAACACGGCGAAAGCGGCGGTGTGGATGATGTCGAAATCGATTGCCCTTCATTGCGCAAGATCAGGCTATGATATTCGCAGCAATTCCGTACACCCCGTGTTCACCAGAACGCCGATTATCGATCCGCTGATTGCCCTGGGCGGCGGCGGCGATGAGGGCGAGAAACGCCTGGTCCAGCAGATCCCGTGGAAGCGCCTCGCCGAGCCCGAGGATGTGGGGTATTGCGTCCTTTATCTCGCCTCCGACGAGTCGCGCTATATTACGGCTTCGGAGTTCAAGATTGACGGCGGCATCACGGCGCAATAGGGCCGCAAACATTGCGGGGGACAGGCAAGCGCCCTATATATCAGGGACTTGCGCCCCATATTGCGTCGCGCACCATGCTAAAGGAGACCGCATGTCCGGTATACTCATCCTCATCGGCCTTATCGTCGTTCTCGCCGTCTTCATTATCGGCATCTATAACCGCATCGTCGCGCTTTCTCAGCGCACGGAGCAGGCTTTCGCCGATGTCGACGTGCAGTTGCGCCAGCGCCATGACCTGATCCCCAATCTCGTTGAGACGGTGAAGGGTTATGCGACCCATGAAAAAGACACGCTGGACGCTGTGATACAGGCGCGCAACGCCGCACAGGCCGCGCATGGGCCCGCAGCGCAAGGCGCGGCGGAAGGCGTTCTCGGCGCCGCGCTCGGCAAGCTTTTCGCCCTCGCAGAAGCCTATCCGGACCTTAAAGCCAACACGAATTTCCTGGAGTTGCAGCGCGAGCTTTCCGATGTTGAAAACAAG
>JAUIEG010000156.1 GCA_030428745.1 Alphaproteobacteria bacterium | reverse complement strand
ATTGAAGTGATTGACGAAGTTCACCGCTGGAGCCCTGAAACGAAAATTCTGGTGCTGACAGGGCTGACGACCGGCGGGGTTTTACGTCAGGCGCGCCAGGCGGGGGCCGATGGTGTTTTTCTCAAATCCGATGACATTGATGCCCTTTTGGGGGCGGCGCGTGAAATCATGGCGGGGCGAGAAGCGTTTTCGTCTCGCGTGCTACAGGCGCTCGACCGGCCGGCGCTCGGTGCGGATTTGACGCCAAGAGAGCGGCAGGTGCTGCAAGGGCTCGCGCGCGGCGATTCGATTGCGGTTGTCGCCGACCGGCTCGGCATCAGCGCGAATACGGCCGACAAGCACCGCACGAGCATCATGCGCAAGCTTGGCGTTCATTCGGCAGGCGAGTTGATGGCGCTCGCCCATCGTGAAGGGCTTTTCGAGATTTCCCGGCATACCTGACGCTGGCGTCGCAAAAAACGACGTAGAAGCCAGGAAATATGCGGGTTTCCGCATTCATATGGTGCGATCGCACCATGGCGCCGTCGCCTTTAACCTGAAAAAAATGGGATGACTGGAGCAGGCGCGACGGGCGCTCGCTAGCGCATTTGGAACGGGGCCAATGACCAGGACATCCAATCGACAAACTGCGAGCTTGCGCAGGCTGATCATGTCAACGACGTCGCTTGCCGCCGTGTTTGGCCTCTCCGGGGCCGCCATGGCTGCGCCCGTTAATGAAACGGCGGTATCCGGCACGAGCGCTGATGACACCATCACCGAACCGTCGGTTGAGCTAACGCTGATCGGTGAGGAGAAAGTCACAGCGACGGGCGTAAACGGACGCGGCGGGAATGATACGGTTGACGTCGAGCTGATCACGATCAGCGCGACAACCGCCGATACCGTGTTGGACGCTTTCTCCGTGGACCTCGCATCGCCAGCGTTGAAGGTTCAGGCTTTCGCAAATGGGGTGCAGGGCGGGTCTGGCGACGACATGGTGTTCAGCGGCGGTGGCGGCGTCTTTTCGATCGCCACTGGCGGCATTCTCGATTTTGCGATCATTCAGGAAAACCCGGATGAGTTCTCAGCGCTCAACATTGAATCGCTGATCCAGGCGCGGTCGACCGGCCTTAATGGCGCCGCCGGCGCAGACTATTTCGAACTCAACGGTCCCCTGAGGGCGGAGGCGTTTTCCGAAGGCCGTCGCGACAATGTCAATCTGATCGGCCTCGATATTGTCGATTTCTCATCGAAGATGACGGTGAACGCCACGGCCACGGGGTTGCTGGGCGGCAATGACGTCAATACATTTTTCTCGTCGGGTGAAATTACGGCGGTGTCCACGGCGCGTTCCTTGTTGAGCAACACAGATATCGGGTTGTTGAGCGCGAGCGCGGGACTTGGCGATATCACTTCCACTGCGCGGTCGACTGGCATTCAAGGCGGCGAGGCGGGCGCCGTCATTATTTCGAGCGGCGGCATGGACATCCGAAGCACCGCTTTTCTTGAGCAGACCGATGTGGCGGTTTCCCTGGCCGAGGCAGTGACTTTCATGGGTCAAGGCGTCGGGAATGCGACGTCATTCGGCGTTCTCGCCGGAAACGGGGATGATCACATCGTTATCGACGACGGACTAAACATGATAGCGTCTCTCGTTGATCTCAACTCAACATCTTTTACGCTGGCGTTTTCCGGCGCGAATCAGAGCGACACTTCATTCTCCGGCAAAGCGCACTCCACAGGAGTCTCCGCGGGCGGCAACGACGATATTGTTGAACTTGGCGAGGCTGCTTCGCTGGATGTTTCGGCAACCGCATATCGCAATATTGATGAAATTACACTGACTGCAATTGATGTCTCTGCGGCGGTTCCGTCGGGGCCCGTTGGTGAGAAGAATAAAATACGCGCTATCGCGAGCGGCATCTCCCTCGATGGCGGAAATAATTCCGTTGATGCGATCGGCAATATCGACGTCAGTGCGCTTTCCGATATTCATTCTCTTGGCGTTGCGATGACTATTGAGGCCGCGCCAAAAGTCAGTGGATACGACGCATATGCGGATGCGGACATGGTTGCGATCGCCGCCGCGGATGGGCTAACGGGCGGCAGCGGGATCGATACTATGTCAGCGTCCGGGGAGTTGTTATCAAGTTCAACCGCGAAGTCGCAAATCGATGTCGCCAGTGTCAGCTTCCCGGTTGGTGTTCCTGTGCCGGGATTGGGCGCCGCAGGGGCTGCAACTGTTTTTCTGTCCGCCGGGTCTGAGGCCCGGTCAACGGCGCAGGGTTTTGACGGCGGCAATGATGACGATATCCTCACCTATAGCGGCCTCAATTTGGATGTCAGCAGCTTCGCTGACGCCCAATCGACGCTCGTCTTCCTTGATGCCGAGGTTGATGTTTTTCCATCCCCGATCAATTTGCCTGCACTCGAATTTTCATTGCTGAAGTCAACTGCGGTCGCCTCAGCGAGAGCGGACGGGCTCTTTGGCGGCAGCGGCAATGATGACATTTTTCTGGAGACGGGCGCCGTTGCTAAAGTTCTTGCCAATGCAGAAGCCAAAAATACGGCCGTCACGGTGGAAATGGGCCTCGATCTCAACCCTACGGACGACGGCCCACTCTCTCTTGGTGTTAATCTCAGCGGTTTTGACACGAGGGCGACCAGCGTCAGCAATGCCTGGGGATTTAATGGCGGCGCCGGCGACGACGCCATTTTCAATTTTGGTTCTATGACGGTTGACGCCGTCTCTATGGCGAAAAGCGGCTCCTATCATGGCGGCGCACGTCCGAATTCGGATGGAGTCCAATTCGACGCTATAAAAATGTTCAATCTGGTCGATGCGCGCGCGACAGCCAGGGGCATGGCGGGAGGCGGCGGTGATGACTCACTGCTTAATGTCGGCAGCCTGATCACAACGGCGGATGCGCATGGCATTTTGGAGAATGTGAGCGCAGCCCTGAATTATGCGGGGCCTACCGATCCCAGCGTCAGTACGGGTGTCGTCATTTACGATACACGCGGCAAAGCGCGGGCGAGCGCGATTGGCATTGATTCTTTGGCCGGAGCATTGGGCGCGGAAAACCGCGGCGTCCTGACAACTGAATCGATTGCATTAGCTGAAAATCTCGGAATTCAGACCAGCATCGATTTTGTGACGGTGGGCGGTTCAGTGAATATCGCCGCAATGCAGACCGATATATACGGCTATGCGTCGGTTTTTGGCGTAAAATCGCAGAGCGCCGCGCCATTGCTCAACAGCGGCGCGCTGCGTGCGGTGGCTGATTCAACAGCGACATCCACAAGTGTCGATGCAACCATTGCGATATCTAAAGAAGCTGGCCTCGCCGGCGGCGCCAGCCTGCAAACGTCAAAAGTTGACGCTGTCGCTGCCGGGTACGGCATGTGGGGCGTCAGCGACCTGGGCTGGCTGCACAATAGCGGAAGCGTGGTGACAACTACCAATGCGACGGCGGATGCGCTTGCCATTGATATTGATATTCAGGCGACTACCCTCGGTCTTGCGTTTGACGGCGCCGTTATCGATGCGGCGACGAAAGCAGTTGCAACGAGCACAGGGCTTGGCGGCAAAGGCGCTGGTTTTAAAGTCGAAAATACAGGAACGCTCGCTGTTGCTGCGATGGCCGACGCCGACGCCGTCAGTGTAACCTCCGGCCTTTCAGTCGTGCCTTCCACCGGGCTTGTGCTTTCCGGGGCCCTGGCCGACGCTTCCACTACCGCGAAGACGACTGCCTTTGGTATGCGGACGATTGGGGATGGCGGAGAGCAAATCAACGGCGGCAATCTTGTGGTTGCCTCGACAGCAAATGCAAATGCAGACGCGGTCAATGCGTCGGCCGGATTTGTCGGGGCGGGTCTCAGCATTGACGTTGCCGCCATTGAGGCGGACAGCAAGGCGGATGCGCACGCCTACGGAATGCACAGCGCTCCGATAAGTAATACAGTTTCTGGAAACGATACGCTTCGCAATAACGCCCGTCTTGGTGTGATCGCGGACGCGCTCGCCGATTCCGACAGCATATCGGCAAGCGTCGATATCGCGCCCTCCGGGGTTGTTGTTGGAGCGGGCGTGGTCGAAGCCAACAGCACCGCCAAAGCCTATGCAACAGGAATGTATAGCGGTCGCGGCAACGATTTGATCGAGTTTGCGCCGCCGGCGCCAGAGGAACCGTCTGGTGGGCTTATCGGTCCACCTGTGATACCCGACAGGGTCGGTGTTCATGCGATTGCGCAGGTCGACACAACGGGCGTTGCGGTGGAAGTCGCTATTGCGGGAGCAGGCGCTGCCGTCAATGCAGCGATGACTGATGCGCGTTCGACGGCTGACGCTGATGCGATTGGCTTTGACGCCGGGGCCGACACTGACAACATCCTTGTAAAGGGGAATACGGGCGTTACCGCTGAGGCCAAGGTTAAGGGCGCCACGGTGAACGTCGCGTTATCGGGCGCCGGTCTCGGCGTGGCGGGTGGCGTTTCTTTGGTGGATATGCAGCAGGGGGCCAATGCGCGCGCGGAAGGCCTGCGCGGCGGCGCTGGCGGCGACTATCTGGAAAATCAGGCGACTGTTATTACAAATGCACTTTCCGATGTGCGCGGCGTCGGCGTTTCCGTCGGCGGCGGACTGAGTTTAGAGGGCGCAGCCCTCGGCGCCTCCATTGCGGATTTGACGACGACTTCCGAAGCAAAAGCCGTTGGCATGGCCGGACATACGTTCTCCACTGGCGGAGTGGCCACTGACTTTTTGCTTAACACCGGGGCCCTCAGAACCAACGCTGTCAGTATCGCAAAATCCGATGGGATCAGCATTCGTGGCGACGTAGCTTTTGTCCCGATCAGTTTTTCGCTGGCCGAAGCCGGGTCCACGGCAGATGTATTTGTTAAAGGCATGGCCGGCAGCGGCGGTAACGACATCATCACAAATCAGGGACAGGTGATCGCCTATGGCCGTTCGACGGCGAGCGGCTTCGGTTTCAGCGGAGCGCTCGCTGGCGCGGGGCTGGGCGATCTTTCGACCACATCGACGGCAATGGTGCGCGGCGTTGACGCTGGCGCGGGAATTGACCAGATCAATATTGAAGGTCTCCTCGAAGCTCGCGCGAAGGCGACAACTGGCGCCCAGTCGGTCGTGGTGAGCGGCCTTGGCGGCGCCGGGTCGGAAATGGCGACGCTTGCTGATGCTGACGCAACAGGTATCTTCGCCGGCGCGGGCGCGGACTACATAAATGTCTCGAACCTGATCGTAACCGAAGCGATCGCGCGTGTTCACTCCACCCAGGACGAAGATAGTCTCGCCGATCCGGTTAGCGGGGGCGCACTTAATCTCAATGTGGCGCTTGGCGGTTTGACCTACGCGGATATGGGCGCAGAGTTTTGGGCGACCGCGACCGGCATTGACGCCGGCGCCGATAATGATGTGCTCGATTTGTCCGCGCTTGCTGTACTCGATGTGGACGCTATCGCCGACTTTAAGGCGGATAATATTGCGGTTACGCTCGTCGGCGGCTCGATCTATCGCGCCGATTTCACCAGCGAGGCCGAAGCGCTCGGCGTTGCGCTAGAGCAGGGCGCAAATCGACTCGCTTCCTATGCAGAGATGGATGTCCATGCCAAAGCGAATTTGGACAGTTTCTCTTTCACGTTGAACGGCGCCGGCGGTGAAAGCTCGTCGTCGCAGATGTTCGCCAACGCGACAGCCACGGCCATTGAGGGCGCCGGCGGCGGGGATCAGGCCAATATTCTCGGCGGCGCTTTGACAGCGCAGGCGGAAGCGGTCAGCGACGGCTTGTCCATCAATATTCAGGGCGGCGGCTATTCGGTGGACGGTTCGGACCTGTCCGCGACTGCCTTGACGAACGGTGTAACGACAGCAGGCGGCGCAGACATTATTTATGTTGGCGCGCAAAGCCTTGATGCGAAATCGGATGCAATCGTGAAAGATGCAGGCGTGTCGGTGCAGCTCGTGGGCGTCACCGCCGGAAGTCTCAGTATGACCGCTGACGCGGGCAGCTTTGGCATTGACGCCGGCGGCGGCGACGATTCTGTCGTCAATGACACAGTTTTAACCAGCGATGCCGAAGCGCATGCCGCGACCGGTTCCGTGGCCTTCCAAGGCATTGGTTTTGACTCCGACATGGCAAGCCTTTTGGCTGACGCAAATGCTGTCGGGGTTTTGGCTGGCGGCGGCGGCGATGTTGTCACTAATAATAATTCCATTCATTCGCGAGCCTATGCGACAATATCCAACAGTGGAGTGGATATCCGCCTTGTGGGAGGCGGATCAGGAAAATCGAACTCAACTGCAGTCGCCACGGCTTATGGCATTGATGGGGATGCCGGAAATGACTCTCTGTTCAATCATGGCGATATCCAAGCGCTCTCACAAACACGCACAACCACAACCAACACGTCGGTAAGCATAGCGGATGTCGGTGTTCTTGATTCAAC
>JAUIEG010000155.1 GCA_030428745.1 Alphaproteobacteria bacterium | reverse complement strand
ATGATCGGCGGCGCGGCGCCGAAGCCGTGATTGGCGACCCAGGAGAAAAAGCCCGGCGGATCGCGAAACGCCTCGATGTCGATCATGCCTTCGCGCGCCACATCGACGCCGATGGTGAGGCCGCGATGGGTCGTCGTCATGATGTCGGTCGGGAAATTGTTCACCACCGCCCCGTCAACAAGCAGCGCATGATCGTCGATCACCGGCGGCAGGATGCCCGGCAGCGCGATCGAGGCCCGCAACGCATTGCGCAACAGCCCCTGATTGTGAATGCGCGCAGCGCCGTTGATGATGTCGGAGGACACGCAGAAAAACGGCGTCTGAAGATTTTCAATGAGCGTGTTGTCGAAATGCGCCTCAAGCCGGGTCTCGACGCGCCCGCCGCGCGTCAGCGCCACCACGGGCAACACATGATCGCCGAGCGGGTTTGACGCGACGAAGGCTTCGCGGAGGCGCCGGTCCATCTCCTCCTGCGGCCAGCCCATGGCCACACAAGCGGCGACGACAGCGCCCATGGAGGCGCCGCAGAGGAAGTCGATGGGAACGCCCGCCTCACGCAACGCCCTCACAGCGCCCACATGGGCGTAAGCGCGCGCGCCGCCGCCGGAAAGGACAAGCCCGATCGACTTGCCGGAAATGATCCGCGCCAGCCGGTCTATGCAGGCGTCATCATGGAGATTGATGACGCGCGAGGCGCCGATCGCCTCAATCCACTCCGCGGTCCGGCCGCTATGGGCGCCCTCATGCAGCATCACGAGATCGACGAGACGAAACTTCCGCGCCCGCGCGCCGGCGTCCGACGTCAAGGGGAAGGGTTTCGACGGCCGGCTGTCTCGCCGCGCCAACACCAAAAACCGGTCAGCATGGCGCAGCACAAAACGATACCATGGGCTGTGATCGACACGCGCCGCCAAGATGACAACGTCATGGGCGTTTTCGACAAGATCGAACGCGCTCGTTGCCGGCGGGTCGTCCTTACAGGGAAAATGCGTGACATTGACCTTGTATTTCGCAATGCGCCGCGCCAGCTCCCTCGCCCGCGCATCGACGTCAATCGAGGGCGATGTGGCGATCAACGCGAAAATGCGCGGCGCCGATTGCTGGAAACTCGCTTGGGGATGGCGCGAGCGCGCCAGGACCAGGCGGGCGAGCGCCGCGGCGAAATCGCCATGGGCCTCGATGAGACGGTCAACCTCGGCCCGCGGGATCGCCAACAGCTCAGTGTCGCGCAGGGCGAAAACGCTCGCCGAATGAGGCTCGCTCGACAAAAGCGACATCTCGCCCACCGGTTCGCCTGCGCGCACATAACCAACGACTTCATCAGGGCCGTCGGGAAGCTCGCGAACGACGATCAGCCGCCCGGTCAGATTGATATGCAGCGCGTCAGAGGACGAGCCTTGTGCGTAAAGCTCCCACCCCCCGGCGAGCGACAGCCACTGGCTTGCGTCGGCGATATCATTGATCGTCGCGGCCGAAAGGCCGGCGAAAAAGGGAAGATTGCGAAGGCGCGTGCGGACATCATCCATGCGCGCGATCTAGCTTGTTTTGAAAACCCGCGCCAGCGGGCGAAGTGCGGCGCCCGGAGCGCCGGGCGAAAAAGTGGAAGCCGGTTTTTCGCTACACCGGCGCGATCACTTAAATCAGTTGAGCTTTTTCGAAGCCGCCGGAGTTTTGGGAGCGTCAGCCTCATCCGGTTTGGCGCCGGGCAAGGGAGAAATTTGAACGCCCTCGTCAATCAGCTCTTTGACTTCCTTGCCGGAAGCTTCGCCATAGATGCTGCGCTCTTCGGTTTCGCCGTAATGGATTTTGCGGGCCTCCTCGGGAAATTTCTCACCGACATAATCGAAATTCTTTTCGACATAGTCGCGGGCCCGGGCGACGGCGCTGGCCAGATCCTTATGGATTGCGGCGAGCCGTTCGGTCCGGGAGCCTTCACGGCGGGCGACAGCCGGCGCCATCACCGCCTTGCGGACCTCGTCGGAACCGCAGGAAGGACAGTCGATCAGGCCTTTTTCAGACTGAACATCGTAATCGGCGCTGTCGCGAAACCAGCCTTCGAATTCGTGGTCGGCGTCGCAAATCAAACGGTACTTAATCATAGATCTAAAATGGCCAATTTGAAGGATTGTTCAAGGGCGAGATTGGGGATGCGCTGGCGGGCTTCCTGGACGGCGGAGGGATCGATTTCTGCAAAAACGATGCCCGGCTCGTCTCCGGACGCTTCTGCGAGAACCTCGCCCCAGGGGCCGATAATCAGGGAATGGCCATAGGTCTCGCGCCCGTCCTCATGGGTCCCGCCCTGGGCGGGAGCGACCACGAAGGACCCGGTTTCGATGGCCCTGGCGGTGAGCAGCGTCTTCCAGTGGGCCTCGCCAGTCTGGCGGGTGAAGGCCGCCGGCACGCAGAGGACGTCAGCTCCGGCTTGCGCCAATTTCCGATATAAATGCGGAAAACGCACGTCATAACATATGGTTAGGCCAATTTTCGCAAGCGGCGTCTCGACCTCTACAGCCTCCTCGCCGGGCCGGTAGACCTTGGATTCTTTCCAGCTTTCGCCATTGGGCAGATCCACGTCGAACATATGGAGCTTGTCGTAACGCGCAGCGATGGTTCCGTCCGGGGCGAACAGGAACGCGCGATTGGCGGCCCGCCGCTCCTCCAGTTTCACCGCCATGGACCCGATCAGGAGCCAGACCCCGTGGCGCTTCGCGGCTTCGGAAAATGTCCCGATTTCGGTGAGACCATCCTCTTCAGGCAGGCTTTCAAAAAGCCGTGAGGCTTTGCGGTCGACCACATTGGTCATCTCAGGCGTGGCGATAAATGTCGCGCCCTCGCCCGCCGCCTCGGCGATCAGCTCGCAGGCGTCGGCGGCGTTCTTCGCCCGGTCGAGGCCTGAGCGCATCTGAACGCAGGCCGCGAGGAATGGCGCGCGCTCAGCCATTCAACAAGGGATCCAGCTTGCCGTCGCGCTCAAGCGCGGCGAGATCGTCATAGCCGCCCACATGGGTCTCACCGATAAAGATCTGAGGATAAGTCGTTTTGCCATTCGATTTCGCCAGCATCTCCTTGCGCAGATCGGGGTCGTAAGCGGCGGAAATTTCCTTGGCCTTCACGCCCTTCTTGTCGAGCAGCGACAGCGCCCGAAAACAATAAGGGCAAAGGGGTTTCGTATAGACAACGACTTCTTTCATCTCAGCTCCGCAATTCCTCTTTCACGTCCGGTTACAGCAACAAGGCGCTATATGGCCCCGATCCCGCCTTTGACAACGCGCGCCAGCACCAGCGCATCAACTTGTGAAGCCCCCGCCCGTTTGAGCGCGCGCGCCGCCGCTGACAAGGTTGCGCCGGTTGTTAGCACATCGTCAACAAGCACCACATGCGCGCCGCGAAATCGATCGCGCGCTTTCTCATCGCGAACACCGAAAGCGCCGGAAACGTTGCGTTTTCGTCCCTCTGCGGACAGATCTTTCTGTGGCGGCGTCGCGCGGCGGCGTAAAAGCCCGTCAAGACAAAGCCCCGCGCCTGTCTCCCTGCCGACAGCCTGCGCCAGGAGCGCCGACTGATTGAACCTGCGCTCGCGCAGGCGGCGGGGGTGAAGCGGCACCGGAACAAGAACCGACGATCCGGCCGCCAGGTCCTCTCCGGCCCGCGCCATCCACCGTCCGAACATCGCGGCGAGCTCCGTCCGGTCGCCGTGCTTAAACCCGACAATCAGCCCGTGCGAGGCGTTGTCATAGACGAGCGCCGCCCGCGCATGAGCGAAATCAGGCGGCTCCGCGATACAGGCGGGACATTCAACCTCCGCGCCGTAATCGGCCGCAAAGGGAACGCCGCAACGGGTGCAATATGGCGCCTCGATGAAATGCGCCGCGCCCCAGGCGCGCGGCCCCAGCGCCTCGGACGAGGCGATTTCCTCGCGCGTAACCGGACAATGGGGCGGCATGGCGAGATCGAGCGCCCTTTGCGCCGCGCCTTTGCTCCAGGCCCCGAGCCGAGTGAGGATTTGCGGTTTCACGCGCGATAGACTAACGCCCCGGCGAGAAGAGAACCAGCGAGCCTTATGACCGCCCCGCCGCAGATTTTCGACCGCAGGCTTTACGCCCGCCGCCGCGCCCGCGCAGCGAAAGGCTTTGCGGCGTTTGATTTTCTCCACCGGCGCGCCATGGAAGACGTGATCGACCGGCTTGAAAGCGTGACCCGGCGCTTCCCTCTCGCGGCCTTTGACGGCGCCGGCGAGTTCGCCGATCTGCTGACGCCCGACTGCAAAGTCGATGATGTTGTCAGTCTTGATCTCGCGCCGGAGCGGCTTCCGGCCAGCGGGCTGCGTCTCGCCGCTGACGCCGAGGCCTTGCCGTTCAAACCGGAAAGCCTCGATCTGTTTGTCAGCATACTGACGCTTCACGCCGCCAATGATCTTGTCGGCGCCCTCGCCCAGGCGCGCATGGCCTTGAAACCCGACGGACTTTTCATCGCCGCCGTTTTCGGTGAAGAAACGCTTGGCGCTTTGCGCACAGCGCTTTACGCCGCGGAGGCGGAAATCACCGGCGGCGCCTCGGCGCGGATTGCTCCCTTTGCAGGCGTCAAGGATTACGGCGCCGCCTTGCAACGGGCCGGTTTCGCGCTGCCGGTCGCGGATATCGACAAGGTCAGCGTGACGTATGACGAACCTCTGAAACTTCTCAAAGACCTGCGCGGTATGGGAGAGACGCGCGCGCTGAAAACAAAAGCGGCGCCCTTGCGCCGCGACGTCATTATGCGGGCTCTCGCCCTGTTTGCAGAGTCCGGTGGAACGGAGCGATTTGAAATCGTCTATCTCACCGGATGGGCGCCCCATGAGAGCCAGCAAAAACCGCTCAAGCCGGGGTCGGCCCAGATATCGTTGAAGGACGCCATTAAAGGCGCATCCTGAGGCGTCAGCTCAATCAGCTGCCCGCATCATCCATAGCCGTGCCGATATCGTCATAAACGCCGCTCGCCGACGATGAGTAGGAGCGGATCGCGGACACGATGCCGAGAAAAATGAGGGCCACGATGAGTCCATATTCGATTGCTGTCGCACCGGACTCACAATCGCCAAAGGCTTTCAGCCGCCGGCGGGCGCCCCGCAATGGCGTAGCCTCGAAATTCCAGAATTGCGCCATCACAACAAGTCCCTTAGTTGCGCCGCCAGAGGACGATCCGCCGGCGGCATCTCCATTCGGGTCAACCCTTCGGGCCTCACCCAGCGAAGCTCCTGCCCTTCAAGCGGCGTCGGCGTCCCCTTCCACTTCCGACAGACATATAGGGGCATCAAAAGGTGAAATTCCCCTAAAACCTCGGACGCGAAGGCCGCCGGCGCCAGGCAGGACGCCTCTGTATCTATGGCGAGCTCTTCCTTTAACTCACGCACCAATGCCGCTTCCGGCGTCTCGCCTTCTGCGAGTTTGCCGCCCGGAAATTCCCATAGTCCCGCATGGTCCTTTCCTTCGGGCCGGCGCGCCATCAAAACCCTTCCATCCCGGTCAATGAGCGCGCAAGCCGCCACGAGCAAAAGCTTCGCCATATTCTCGCCTTAATTTCTACGTGACGGGATTTAACAGAAAGCTGGCCGGACCGCTAAAATTATAAACATCCCGGCGCCCCTAAGGTGGTTAAAGCGCGTTTACGGTCGTGTCTCTTCAACAGTCTCCGCTTCCGCGGTCTCTTCATCGGGAATCGTAAAACCGGGATCGTCGAGCGGCGGATCGGAAAGGTCCGGCGGCTCGGCGCTTGACGTTTCATCCTCCGCTTCCGGACGGAAATAGACGACCTGGCTTTCTTCCTCCAGTTCACGCAGGGAGGATTCGATCGTCCTTTTACGGAGGAAGTTCTCAATTGGCGCACGCACGCGGGAAAACGGCACAGCGCTTGTCGGCCGTCTGTCGATGACTTCGAGGATGTGCCAGCCGAACTCGGTCTCAAAGGGCGCAGCAAGCTCCCCAGGCGTTGCGGAAAAGGCGGCGTTCGCAAAGACACGGGTCATCATGCCTTTCGTGAACCAGCCCACTTCGCCGCCCAGCGGCGCGGTCGCGCGATCGAGGGAGCGTTCTTTTGCAAGCGCAGAGAAATCGGCGCCGCCTTCCAGCAGAGCGACAATCTCCTCCGCCTCCTCGCCCGTCGCGACCAGAATATGACGCGCGCGCACCTCATCCCCGAGGCGCGTCACATCGGATTGCGACCGGTAAAGCCGCTCCACCGCTTCGGGCGTCACCACATCACGCAGTTGCGCGTCCATATAGGCGGCGGCGAGCACCCGATCGCGGGCGGCGTTGACCTTGCGGGCGACGGTGGGACGGCGCTGCATCCCGTCATCGAGCGCCGCCCGGGCAAGAAGACGCTGCTCAACGTAAGATTCCACTAACTCCCGTTCAAAGGCGCTGCCCGGGGTCAGGACCTCGTCGGGCCTCAGGAATCCGCCGGCCCGGGCGGACGCCTCAATTTCGGAAAGATGGACATAGCGCCCGTCAATGCGGGCGAGGATCGGGTCGTCCTCATCCACGGGCGCCCGCGCCGAGGAGGCGCCGGCGGCGTCAAGG
>JAUIEG010000154.1 GCA_030428745.1 Alphaproteobacteria bacterium | reverse complement strand
TTATCACCGATGCGCTGACGGAAATACCCGCCCTCTGCGGCAACAGAAGGAAGACTGTCCGCGCGTTGAACGCGATAAAGCGCCCGCGCACGCTCAACGTTCAGCATGGCGATACGCAGGTCGCGATTATTCTCAAGCGCTGTCTCAATGAGGGTCGTCAGCGTCGGATCAGCGATGACACTGCGCCAGTCGGCGAGGCCCGCAACCTCACCCACATTTTCACTAGCGCCCGGAAATGTTTCAGCCACCGGCGCTTCAGGGCGTTCATATTGCGGCGCCATGGTGAGTGACGTGCAACTGCAACTAAGCGCCGTCATCGCCGCTATTGCAATGCGTTTCACTTCAATCGGGTCAGCCGACATAATCAACCGGCTCCATGCTGCGGCTCCATAATGTCCGCCTCAACTGTTTTCGCTGACCCGAACAGACGGCGGACCAGCACATAAAAGAGCGGCGTAAAGAAAAGCCCCAAAAACGCCGCCGCCAGCATGCCGCCCAGTACCGAGGCGCCAATCGCATTGCGCCCCGCCGCGCCGGCGCCGCTCGAAAGCACCAGCGGCGTCACCCCAAGACCAAAGGCGAAAGACGTCATCAGAATCGGGCGCAACCGAACCCGCGCCGACTCGATCGCCGCTTCAAAAGCGGACCGGCCCTGTTTTTCCAATAGGCTGGCGAACTCGACAATCAGGATGGCGTTTTTCGCCGAAAGGCCAATGGTCGTCAAAAGACCAACCTGGAAGAAGATATCGTTCGGCAGACCGGCAACCATTGCCGCCGCCGAGGCGCCCATCACGCCAAGCGGCACGACCAGCAGAACGGAAATCGGAATGCTCCAGCTCTCGTAGAGCGCGGCAAGACATAAAAATACGACGAGAATCGACAAGGCGTAAAGCATCGTTGTCTTCGAACCGCTTTCTATCTCTTCCTTTGAAACGCCCGTCCACTCGATGCCTATGCCCGGCGGCAATTGCTCGGCCAAACGCTCAACCGTCGCCATCGCTTCCCCCGAGCTGATGCCTGGCGCTGCGGACCCAAGAATTTCCACTGACGAGACGCCATTATAGCGCTCAAGTTTTGGCGAACCAGCGGTCCATGAAATGTCGGCAAAAGACGCGAAAGGAACAAGGTCGCCGCTCGCGTTCGGGATGCGCCATAGCTTCAAGTCTTCCGGCGTTCTGCGATAAGGTCCGTCGGCGGCGAGATAGACACGTTTGACACGGCCGCGATCAATGAAATCATTTACATAGACGCCGCCCATGGCGCTTCCAAGCGTGGAGTTGACGGCGTCGAGATCAAGCCCCATCGCCTGCGCCCGGCGTTGATCTATATCGACCCGCAATTGCGGTTCTTCGCTGAGACCGTTCGGCCGCACCGCCACCAGTGTCGGTTCCTGGGACGCCATGCCGAGAAACTGATTCTGCGCATTGATGAGCGTTTCCCGCCCCACCCCGCTGCGGTCCTGGAGATAGAAGTCAAATCCGCCTGACTGACCAAGCCCCGGGACTGAAGGCGGGCCGAAGGCGAAAACTTGCGCATCACGGATCTTGGAGAAAGCCTCCTGCGCCCGGCCGATAACTGCGCTCTGGCTCTCGCTTTTATGTTTGCGCTCTTCCCAATCCTTAAGCGGTACAAAACTGATGCCTGTATTCTGGCCGTTTGCCGCAAAGTTGAAGCCGGCCACGGTGAAATAGCCTCTGAGAGTGTCCATCTCCTCTTCTTCCTTACGCAAATGAGCTTTAATCTGATCCATGACCGCAAGCGTGCGGTCATAAGTGGCGCCCGCCGGAAGCTGGACCTGCAAAATCATCCGCGCCTGATCTTCACTGGGCAAGAAAGAGCCCGGAAGGCGCGCGAACATGAAGCCGGTCGCGACGACCATCACGCCAAACACAACGATATAGCGTGCGGAACGATTGATGACGCCTTTTGCGCCACGCAAGTGCTGACGCGCACTCAAGGAAAATACGGAATTGAAGCCACGCAAAGGCGCGGACAGCCGATAGGCCAACGAACCCGGTTTCGGGTCTTTCGACGGATCACGTTGTTTCAGGATCGTGGCGCAAAGCGCTGGAGTTAAAATAACCGCCGTCGCCACCGATAAAGCCATCGCCGTCACGATCGTGATGGAGAACTGGCGATAGATCACCCCGGTGGTGCCGCCAAAAAACGCCATGGGAATGAAAACGGCCGAAAGAACGGCGCCGATTCCCATCAGCGCGCCGGTGATTTCCGACATCGCTTTTCTGGTCGCCTCGCGCGGAGACAGGCCTTCTTCGTCCATGATCCGGTCGACATTTTCGATAACAACAATCGCGTCATCCACCAGAAGGCCGATGGCCAGCACCATCGCCAACATCGTTAGTGTATTGATGGAGAAACCGAAAGCGAGCAGCACCGCGAATGTGCCCAGAAGGACGACAGGCACCGTAATCATGACGATCGCCGTCGCTCTTATATTTTGCAGGAAAAGGAACATGATCAGGGAAACGAAAATCGCCGCTTCAATCAGCGTCTTCACCACTTCCTTGATCGATTCCCGGATGAAGGGGCTTTCATCGACGGGATAAACGATTGATATAGTCGGTGGTAAAAACGCCGACAATTCGTTTATCCGATCCTTAACAGCATCCGCAGTGCGCAACGCATTGGCGCCCGGCGCAAGCAGCACAGCCATACCGGAAGCGGGCGTTCCTTTGTATTCCGTAATACGATTATATCTTTCACTGCCGATTTCGACCCGCGCCACATCGCTAAGCTTTACCTGCGAGCCGTCTTCCAGCGTCCGCAAGGCGATGTCGCGAAACTCTTCCGGCGTTTGCATCAGCGACTGGATGTTGATCGTCGCATTCAGCTGCTGTCCTGGCATGTGCGGACCGCCGCCGAGTTCACCACCTGTGACCTGCGTGTTCTGGGAACGAATTGCGTTGACCACATCCTGCGTGGATAGTCCGTAACTGGCGAGCTGGAAGGGATCGATCCAGATCCGCATTGCATATTGCGATCCGAACAGCTGTATCTGGCCCACGCCGGGAACGCGGCTGATCGGATCTTGCCAGTTTGACGCAAGATAGTCGGCGATGTCGGCGTCTTCGAGCGTTCCAGTATTATCCACTAGTGCGACCGCCATCAGAAATCCGGCGCGCGCCTTGTTGACTGTAACGCCCTGACGCTGAACTTCCTGCGGGAGAAGCGGCGTCGCCAGCGCCAGTTTGTTTTGAACCTGGACCTGAGCGATGTCCGGATCCGTGCCGGACTCGAATGTCAGCGTCATCGACATGGTGCCGTTTGAGTTTGAGCTGGCGGAAACATAGCGAAGGTTGTCGATGCCCTTCATTTGCTGCTCGATCACCTGCGTAACCGCATCCTCGACCGCCTTCGCAGACGCGCCTTGATATGTTGCGCTCAGGCTGACCGCTGGCGGTGCAATATCCGGATATTGTTCAAGCGGCAGGTTGAGAAGACTGATGACGCCGGCGAGCATCGCGATAATGGCGATGACGCATGCAAAAATCGGTCTCGATATAAAGAAATTCGCCACGAAACTGTCTCTTGTGAACGCAGGGCTGAGGCCGCCTTACAGAAGGCCCGATGAATTGGCGGCGGCGGCGCTTTGCGGCGCGCCGGACTTGTTTTCAATCGGCGTCACCTTTCCGCCGGGGCGAAAGCGCTGAAACCCCTCAATGACAATACGATCTCCGGGTTTAAGGCCCGACGCGACGAGCCACTTGTCGCCAACGGCGCGGTCAACATCAACGCGGCGATCCTCAACCGTTCCGTCATTGGCCACAACATAAGCGATCCCTTCGCCAAGCGCGTTGCGGGTAATCGCCTGCTGGGGGACAAGTATGGCGTCTGTGCGCCTGCCCTCGACAATCTCGGCGCGCACAAACATTCCAGGCAACAAGAGCCCCTCCGGATTGGGGAACACCGCACGCAAGGTGACGGCGCCGGTCTGGGGCTCGACATTGACTTCCGTCAGCGCGAGGTTGCCGGGCTGGCTGTAAGCATCGCTGTCTTCCAATATCAGATTCACGCGGAGCTGGTCACCCTCAACAGTTTCAAGGGCGCCGCTCGCAAGCTTGCGTTTCAACCGCAATAATTCAGCGCTCGATTGCGCCAGATCGACATATATCGGGTCGAGGGCATGGATAACCGCCAGCGCTTCTTGCTGGCTTGCATTGACGAGCGCGCCGCGAGTGACAAGCGTACGACCGATGCGCCCGTCGATCGGCGCTTTTATCTCTGTGCGTTCAAGGTCAATCTTCGCGCGCTCGAGCGCGGCGCGCGCGAGCGCAACTTCCGCCTTGGCCTGTTTCGCGTTTGCTGACGCGTCATCATAATCCTGTTTGCTGACACCGCTCATTTTAACGAGCTTTGCAAAACGCGCTTCGCGATTTTTTGCGGCCGCCGCCATGGCTGCCGCCTTGTCGAGCGTTGCAGCGGCGCTATCGACCGCCGCCTGATAAGGCGCCGGGTCAATAAGATAGAGCGGCTGCCCCTCCGTCACCGCAGCGCCTTCTTCAAACTGGCGGTCGAGAATAATGCCGGACACCTGGGGTCGGATTTCCGCCACCCGATAAGCTGCGGTACGGCCCGGCAAGGTTACAGAAAGCGTCGCCGACTGGACCGTAACGGTTTGCACAGCGACTTCCGGCGGCGGCGGGGCGCTGCGCGCTTCTTCCTTGGCGCCGCAAGAAGCAAGGGCGGCGGCCGCGCAAAGCGCAAGAATCCGGTTCATAAGTGATCGCGACGACATAAAATTCGCTTTCAGGCCTTGGTGCTTTTCATGCGCCCTCAAGCTTTAGGAAATCTGAGGGCTTGATTAGAATGAACGTTTATTCTAAAAGAATAATTACACGGGGGGACTTAGGATGGCAAGCAAATTGTGCGGCGCATCATAATTTAAATAGAGGTAATTAAGAATGTCCGAGGCGCTGCCAAAAACCGCCGATGATCCGCGCGAACGTGTGCTGCGCGCGGCGGAAAAAGCCTTTGTGGCAAGTGGTTTCCATGGCGCCCGCATGGCCCAGATCGCCCGGGAAGCGAAAATGAGCCCCGGACATATTTATCACTATTTCGAGAGCAAAGAGCAGATCATCGCCGAAATGATCGAGGCTCATTTCGAAGAAAAGAAAATCACGGTCGAAAAATACCGAGAAGCCGGTGAGCGGGTTGTCGATATGATGATCGATAATCTGAGCGACAGCGTCGCCGCAAAAACCGACCCTTTCTGGTCCACCCTTATGCTGGAAATCGTCGCAGAGGCGACCCGGAACCCGGCAGTCGCCACTTCCATTCGCAACATGGATGCGGATCTGAAAGCGCGTGTGACTTCCTATCTGCGAAATGACGTCAAGCAGGACGATCTTGAATCGCGTCTCGAAGTTTTCGTTGCGCTAATGCAGGGCATCGGCATTCGCAATATCCTCAACCCCAATCTCGATAAAGAAGCTATGACCCGCATTCTTCAGGATGTCATCGAGGTTTTATTCCGCCGCGACGCCTAACGCCGTCGTCGCGGCGACAAATCAGAAATTCGACAACAAGGCTGCGCTCGGCTGATCAAGGGACTCCCCCTTCTCCTGAAGCTCGAGCTCGCGCGCGCGGACACTGCGTTGCTCTGCCGTCAGGAAGGCGTGGATCGCTTCAACGTCCCCCGGTGACAACAAATCGCCCCAAGCCGGCATGCCATTGTCGACAAGAAGTCCGTCAAGAACGATATCATTGAAGATATCATGTGTTGACGGCGACATGCGGCGCAGATCCGGCGAGATCGAACGGTGCTGGTTGGAATGGCAGATTGCGCAATTGTCATAGAAGTGATCGCGCCCCTTTGCGATCAATTCATCAGATGCATCGGAGAAGAGCCCGTCCGGCGCCGCAGGCGCCGGCTCCAGCGGCGGCAAGGCCGGCGGCTTTGGCGTCTCAGCGCCGTCCAGTTTGAATACAAGAATGCGTCCGTCATTGCGGCGTTCATAGGCCGCGCCGTAGCGTGGCACATAGGCCCATCCGCCACCGCCCCACCCCGCCATCACGGCGACATACTGCACACCGTCAATCATATAGGTCATGGGCGCCGCCATGATCGTCGTGCCGCTATCGATTGACTTCAACATCTCGCCCGTCGCCGCGTCGTAGACATTGAAATGGCCGCCGCCATCGCCGGCGAAAACGAGTCCAGCGGCCGTCGACATGACGCCCGATCGGTCCTGCCATCCGGCGTAAGGCGCCGACCAGACAGTTTTGCCCGTAATTGGATTGATCGCGCGCAGCTCCGATGTTGCGGGGGCTTCCACCACGCGGTCCCATTCCGGCAAGGCTTTCACCATATCCTGAACGAAAGACGGCAGGTTTTTAATCACAACCGGAAGGTCGGCGCCGAACATGATTGATGCGTCACTATTGATGGCGTTTTCTCTGAATGGTTTTTCACCCGGCGAAGTCATCAACAAATTTCCCATGTCGAGAACCGCACCGTAATAAAGCCCCGTCTCGGGGTTATAGGAAAAAGGGTGCCAGTTGCTTGCGCCTGTGGTGCCGGGGAAAACAATCTTC
>JAUIEG010000153.1 GCA_030428745.1 Alphaproteobacteria bacterium | reverse complement strand
AAGGATCGCGCTGTGTCACCGTGAGCGGCCGGCCCTCGCCATCCACTGCGCTGACGGCGTAAACATTCTTGGCGAACTCATGAAGCGCATAACGTCCCGGTGAGGAACGCGACATCCGAAAAACAAACGGCCCCTCAGGAAGATCGCGGAAAGTCGCGGTAATCTGCGCTTCGTGATGGGCGGCATTCTCGAAGGAGGCCCGATACACAACGCGCGCGTTCTCGGCGGCGGCAGGTGAAGTCAGGGCGAGAAGGCTGGCGAGCGCTAAAATCCGGTTCTTCATTGAATTCCTCTTTTTTCCATCGTGGCTCCAAATGGCCCTGCGGGCAATGGCGCCGAGGCGATTGCCGCAGGCGGGAACTTGCTGATAAGAGGGCGCGTTTTCAAAAAGGCTCTCATGCGCATCATCGGCGGACAATTCAGCGGCAGGAAAATCATCGCCCCCAAAGGCATGGTCGCGCGCCCAACGGCGGAGCGCGCACGCGAGGCGCTGTTCAACATCCTCGTCTCGCGGGGCGATGTCGACTTCGAGGGCGCACGCGTGATCGATCTGTTCGCCGGTTCGGGCGCGCTCGGCTTTGAGGCTATGTCACGCGGCGCCGAATGGTGTCTGTTTGTGGAGACGGACGCCGGCGCCCGCGGCGCCATCCGCGACAATATCGAGGCGCTTGGCCTGTTCGGCGCGACCCGCATCCATCGCCGCTCCGCCGCTGACCTCGGCCCCAAACCCGCCGGTGTCGGCCCGCCTTTCACGCTTGCCTTTCTTGACCCGCCCTATGGCAAAAATTTCTGCGCGCCGGCGATGGATATCCTCCACGAAGGCGGCTGGCTGAAACCCGGCGCCGTTATTGTCGCCGAACAGGGCGCCGATGAGACGCCCGTCGCGGTCAACCCTTTCGTCGAGGACGACCGCCGCATCTATGGCGCCGCGCAGATCGGGATTTATCTCTACAACGCTTAGCTTGTGAAGGACTTGTTAACCAAGCCTGCGACGAGGTTAAGCGGCCCTTAACCGCTCCTCCATAAGCTATCTTCGCATGTGAGAGGGGAGCCCCCATGTTTACGGTTTTTGACGTTTTTTCGCTGGCGCTGTTGCTCGCCTCCATGGGGCTGTTCGTCAAACGCTATATGACGCAGGATCCGCCGGTCTATCCTTATCTGATCATCGCCTCGACCTGCCTTATCGCCAATTGGCTGGGCGAAACGGGCGGCGGCGTTTACGCCCTGACCCTTCTTATAGCGGCGTCTTTTTCCTTCCTCGGCTGCCTTCTTTATCCGAGCTGGCGCACGATGAATGGGCCCGAGGGCCAAGAGACCTCTACCGGCGACGACGCCTAATAACACCGCCCGCGGCAACACCCCTTGCAGGCGGCGCTCCGTACGCCTATTTTTCCAATGCTGCCCGGCCCGTCAGGATGACATTCCCCGGGGCCTTATCCAATCGATCG
The DNA here is from genome assembly GCA_030428745.1 of Alphaproteobacteria bacterium. Taxonomy (GTDB): domain Bacteria; phylum Pseudomonadota; class Alphaproteobacteria; order Caulobacterales; family Parvularculaceae; genus Hyphococcus. The sequence goes on along the minus strand of JAUIEG010000153.1, from coordinate 5,111 downwards.
GGAGCTGTCTCTGGTTAGGGCCGTGGCCCTTCTCACGCGGCGCCCACCTGTACCTTAGGGTCCAGGGCGAACAAAAAATCCAACGGCCAGGGCGGCGCTTATTTTTCGCAAGACACCGGCGGCAACAAACGCCGCCCTATCAGATCAACCGTTTCGTCATGCATGCCGCGCGAATTGTATCGTATGCGCGTGACCACAATCGCGGCGTCGAGGTCTTTGAAGGTCACGCCCGCATTGCCGCCATTTCCAGCCATATACCAAGCCTGAATAGGCGCCACTGCCGCCAAGAAGCAGGACGAAAAAGACAAAATATCGCACAGGGCGGAAACTTCTTGAAAGATCACTTCAAAACGGCAGACAGCCGCGCGTTTTTTCGGATATATTCCAGAAACTATTCGGAACTCTGGGCCGTTTTGGAGAATGCAGGCGACTTATGGGAAAACTCGACGGGGCGAATGTCAAAATCCTGACTCTGATGCAGGACAACGCCGCGCTGACAGCCGATGAGATCGCTGAGGAGGTGGGCCTTTCCGCCTCCGCCGTGCAAAAGCGCCTGCGCCAGATGCGCGCCAACGGCGTTATTGAGCGCGAGGTGGCGATGGTCGCCCCCGATGTGTTGGGCGGCGTGTCGCTTTTCCTGGTCAATGTTCAACTCATCAGCAACAAACACAACACCATCGGCGCCTTTCGGGACCTGGTGGGCGAAACCGAGGAAGTCGTGCAATGTTTCCACATTACAGGCGCGTTTGACTTCTGCCTCCTGGTGGCGGCGAAGGACACGAACGCGTATGAAGCCTTTTCAAACCGCATGTTCACCAAAGACAATTACGTCGCCCGGTTTGAAACCAGCGTTGTCTTGCGATCGGTGAAATACGGATTCGCCCTACCGCTCGAGCAATTGCTGGCGAGACGTTAGGAGGTTTTAATGTTGCCGCCCATCGCCTCTTTTTTCGATCCCAAAAATGTCCTGCGCGAACGCATGAAGGGCGAACGCAAAGCTGCGGCGAAAGCCCGGCCTGACGCCGGCGTTCACGCGGCCGCCCATTTCATGAACGCGATCCCGCGCAAAGAAAACGCCGTCGTGTCGCTCTACTTTCCCATGCGTCATGAGCTCGACACCGAGCCGCTGGTCGCCGCGCTGATCGAGGAAGGCGTCACGGTGGCGCTGCCCGTCGTCGCGCGCAAAAAGTCACCGCTCATCTTTCGCGCCTACGCGCCCGGCGACGCCCTTGTGGCGGGTTCTTATGGCGAACAGATCCCCGCCGAAACCGCGCCGGAAACGATCCCGGACATTCTGGTGGTCCCGCTCCTCGCCTTCACCCGCGACGGCGGCCGGCTGGGCTATGGCGGGGGCTATTATGACCGGACGCTTGAAAAACTGCGCAAAACCGGCGCGCCGGTCGCCGTCGGCTACGCCTATGGCGCCCAGGAAGTTGACGCGCTCCCCCTCTCGCCCCTAGACCAGCCGCTGGACTGGATTGTCACCGAACGGGGCGCGGTGAAGTGTTAGGCCCAGGCGTTTTCAGGAAAAGTGGTTGCCGGTTTTCCGTCCAAAACGCGGTCAACTAAAAGAGGCTGTATTTTGCGGATTGCGGTATTCGGCGATGTCGTGGGGCGAAGCGGGCGCAATGGCCTGCTCGACCGCCTGCCCGGTTTAAAGAAAAAGCTCGCGCTCGATTTCATCATCGTCAATGTGGAGAATGCGGCCGGCGGCTTCGGCGTCACCGCCGACATCGCGGAAGCGTTTCTCGAGGCTGGCGCGGATGCGTTGACCACCGGCAATCATGCCTATGACCAGCGCGACGAGATCGACATTTTCGACCGCGAAGACCGGCTCTTGCGCCCGGTGAATTTCGCCCCGTCAAACCCGGGGCGCGGCAGCGGCGTCTTCGAAGGGCGCAACGGCGCAAGCGTTCTTGTCATCCATGCGCAAGGCCAGATCGGCATGCACCCTTGCGACGATCCTTTCGCCGCCGTCGACCGGGAACTCGCGGGCGCCGTTCTCGGCAAGGATATCGACGCCGTCGTCGTTGATTTCCATGCCGAAGCGACCTCGGAAAAAATGGCCATGGGTCATTTTCTCGACGGCCGCGCCAGCCTTGTCGTCGGCACGCACACCCATGTTCCGACCGCGGACGATCAGATCCTGAAACGCGGCACGGGCTATATCACCGATCTTGGCATGTGCGGCGACTATGACAGCGTCATCGGTATGGAGAAGTCGGAGCCGTTGCGCCGCTTCACCACCAAAATGAATGGCGGGCGCTTCAGCCCGGCCAATGGCGAGGCGACCCTGTGCGGCGTGATGATCGAAACCGATCCGGAAACCGGTCTTGCGGAAACCATTCATCCGATCCGCATCGACGGACGCCTGCGCCGCGCCCTGCCGGCGTAAGGGTCCGATGACGTTCAGCTCGATTCCGTTTCTCTTTTATTTTCTGCCGATTTTCCTTGTCCTCTATGCGGTGAGCCCCGCAAAAAATATCGCGCTACTTTGCGCCAGCCTTGTTTTCTACGCCTGGGGCGAGCCTGGTCATATTCTGTTTCTCATCCTCTCCCTTGTCGTCAATCACGTTCTCGCCCGGGCAATCGCACGGAAAAAAGACAACACGCTTCTGTTTCTCGGCATTTCGCTCAATCTCGCCGGGCTCGGCTGGTTCAAATATGCGGGGCTCATTGCTGAAACGGCAGGAGGTTTTTTCGGCGGCGCAGACATATTTGCACAGCCTCACCTTCCTCTCGGCATCTCTTTTTACACATTTCAGGCAATCAGCCTGTTGATCGATGTCCGCCGCAAAGACGCCGCAGCGCCGGAAAATTTCATCGAAACCGCGCTTTACATCTCCATGTTTCCGCAGCTTATCGCCGGCCCTATCGTCCGGTACAAGGAAATTGAGGAACAACTGCGCGGCCGCACCCACAGCGCTGACAAGTTTGCATCTGGCGCACGCCTGTTCATTCTCGGCCTTGCGCAGAAAACGTTACTCGCCAACAACGTAGCCGGCATCGCGGACGCCGCCTTTGACGCCCCGGCGGAGGCGGCCTTGACCGTCGGCGCCGCCTGGGTCGGGCTCGCCGCCTATTCATTCCAGATCTTTTTCGACTTTGCAGGCTACTCCAACATGGCTGTCGGCATGGGCCGTATGTTTGGCTTCGAATTGCCGCGCAATTTCAATTTTCCATATGCCGCGCAATCGATAACGGAATTCTGGCGGCGCTGGCACATGACCCTGTCGCGCTGGTTTCGGGATTACCTTTACATTCCCCTTGGCGGCAATCGACATGGCGCCGCCAAAACCTACCGTAATTTGTGGATGGTGTTTTTATTGTGCGGCTTATGGCACGGCGCCGCCTGGACATTCGTATTGTGGGGCGCATGGCACGGCGCTTTCCTCGTCATGGAGCGAGCCTTTCTCGGGCGCTGGCTGACAGCGCTCCCGCGCATCTTGCGTCATCTCTATCTGCCGCTCGTGGTCGCCCTTGGCTGGATTCCCTTCCGGGCCGACAGCTTTGCGGGCGCGAAGAACTATTATGCCGCGCTTTTCGGACGAGATGCAGGCGAGTACCCGACAGCTCTCTCTGACATCGCGCCTGAAGGCTTTGGCTACATTTTCGCTTTATGCGCGGTCACAGCGTTCTGGCCGCTGATTCGCGAAGCGGTCACAGCGCTGCCCAAGCCGACTTTGCCTCCGCGAATCGTTTCCGGGCGCGGCGCCTTTCTGATCAGTCAGGTTCAGCTTGTGATTCTGTTCATCCTATGCGCCGCCATGCTGGCCGGCGGCGCCTATAACCCCTTTATCTATTTCCGGTTCTGACCCGACAATGAGACGTTTTACATATAACCGGATCGCCGCTGCGCTGTTTCTTGCGCTGCTCTTCACCCCGCTTTGCGTTCAACTGTTTTCACGCAGCGCCAGCATCAGTATGGCGGAACGGCGCGCCTTGGCGCCGTTTCCCTCGCTCGACGACGTCTATACAGCGCCGCTTTCCTTTCCGGACAAACTCTCGCGCTGGATGGAGGACCATATGGGTCTGCGCGGCGCATTGACGAAACTCTATTCGAAGTTGCGGGATGAGCTACATCTCGAAGACAGACGTTTTGCAGTGCGGGGCGATGACGGCTGGCTCTTTCTCGCACTCGATCAGGCGCTCCTGTCGCATCAGGGACTCAATCCGTTTGCGCCCGGAGAAGCCGAAAGCTGGTTCGAAAACGCAAAGCGCATGCGCGACGCGTCTTGCGGCAAACCCTTCACGATCCTCATCGCCCCGGATAAACATACGGTCTATGCTGAGAAACTCTCGCACTATCCGCGCCGGAGCGGACGCGCCACACGGCTTGAAACCCTCTCTGCGATGGCGCCGGAATTCGGGATTGCAGTTTCGGCGCCGGTTGAGGCCTTGAGGCGCGCCAAGCAGGACACGCAAGTCTATTACCGGACGAACAGTCACTGGACGTTCCGCGGCGCTTATGAAGGATATCGCGCAATCGTCGCCAGCCTGAAGCAGCAGGGGCTGAACCTCGAAACGGTTGACCCTTCTCAGCTTGAGCAAAATGGCGAGCATGAGGCGCCTCAGGATATTTACGGATTGCTGGGCGTTGAAAACCCGCCGCCTGAATTGACGCCCAACTGGCGCATCCAAAACGCCACAGGCTTCATCCGCGAAGATCGTCTTGAGGACTATGACTGGCGAAGTTTTGAAGCAAAACGATGGACATCCTCAAAGGGAGACGCCCCCCGCCTGATTGTTTTTGGCGATTCTTTTTTCAACGCCTTGCGGCCGTTTCTGACAGAGTCGTTTTCAAGCGTCGCTTTCGTTCATCATCGCATGGGCGAACCGCCCTTAAGCATACTGCAATCCTGCGACTATGACGCCGTCGTCTTTGAAATCGTAGAGCGTCAATTGAGCTATCCGCTGGTTTTTGCTCCCTAAGCGGTTCCCGCAAAGATCACATTCCAGAAGACGAGCGTCAGCGTAAGACCGACAAGCGCAAGCGCGAACGCGGTGTGATGGAGCTTTCTGAAAACACCCCAACCGGAACTGCGCCACACGGGCCATAGGCTTGCCAGGCCAAGCAGCGCAACGACGAAGACCACCAGCCCGATGAGACG
>JAUIEG010000152.1 GCA_030428745.1 Alphaproteobacteria bacterium | reverse complement strand
GCGGCCTTCGGGCGAGAAGATCAGCGTCACGTCGAGTGACGATTCCACCAGCGCGCGGAACCGTTGTTCCGCCGTATGCGCCGTGTCGACCTTGCGCCTGAGCGCCGTCAGCAGTTTTTCGTTTTTGGTGTGCAACAGGATCGAGCGGTCGATCATGCGTTGGGTGACAAGCGCAAGATAGGCGGTCGCGGCGCCGTAGAGAACAACGACGCCGGCGATCGCGAGCCCGTTTGCGCTTGATGTATAGGCGTAAGTCGCCGCCAGCGGCGCGAGCGCGGGAATATTGAAGGCGAGCACCGCGCGCCAGGAAGCGCCAGAGGAAACAATCGCCGCCGCCGTCATCCCGGCGATCACGAAAGGAAGGAACGCGTGGTCGATGACCCCATGCACGGCGAAGATGGGCGCAAGCGCGCCCCACGCCATGCCGTTCAGCGCCATGAAAAAGATGTGCAGTTTTGCAAAGTTCGACAAATGCCGCGCGCCGACGCCGCCCATGCGATAATGCAGCCACAAACCGGCGCGCAACATCGCGATGCCGATAACAACGCCCACCCATGTAAACAGAACCGCATGCTCCACGGCGCGCCATGCGACAGCCATGGTGATCAGCGCATTTATGCTGCTGGCGATCACAGCGGTCGGAGCGCCGCGAAATAAAAGCGCCGCACGTTCGACTTTGATTTTAACCGCCTCAACCTGCGTCAGCCCCTTCAGTTGGGCCTTGCGGCTGGGAACTTTCGAAATGGCGGTCTGGAGCTCCGCGATCATAAGCTCTCCTTTGTTCCCCGCTCACCCCATGAAATCACATTCGCGGCCGGGCTCAAACCAAAACTTGCGGTTGCGCCGCCTTTAACGGCTTTTCCCCAGAATGGCGAAATTCTCCTCACAATGAAGGCGTTAACGGACGCAGCGCCTTTGCGGGCTGAGAAAGGCGCCAAAGCTATCATTACTGTTAGGCATCCTATGGTCGCGGCAATTGGCGTCCGGAACGCGCTTAAAAATCATTGGTTGCGGCGCAACAAAGGTCTAAACAGCCACCGCATCCGCCTTGGAATCAACCCCCTTGGAATTCGTTATGACCAGCTTTCAGTCATCGACCGCGCTACAGCGCATCAAACCCTCCCCGACGCTTGCCGCGACGCAAATGGCGCGCGACCTCAAGGCGCAGGGCCGCGACATCATTTCCCTCGGCGCAGGCGAGCCAGATTTCGACACGCCGGACTTCGTCAAGGAAGCAGCGATCCAGGCGATCCGCGACGGGAAGACAAAATACACAAATGTGGACGGCATTCCGGAACTGAAAGAAGCGATCGCCGCCAAGTTCAAACGCGACAACGAACTCGATTACGAGATCGGCCAGATCAATGTGGCGCCGGGCGGCAAGGCGGTTCTGTATAACGCCCTCGTCGCAACGCTGAATCCCGGCGACGAAGTGATCATCCCGGCGCCTTACTGGGTTTCCTATCCGGACATGACGCTGCTCGCAGGCGGCAAACCGGTGATCGTCCCGACGACGCAGGAACGCAATTTCAAGCTGACGCCGGAAGATCTTGAGCGCGCCATCACGCCAAAAACGAAATGGGTCATCTTCAACTCGCCGTCGAACCCCACGGGCGCGGCTTACACGCGCGATGAAGTGAAAGCGCTCACCGATGTCCTCATGCGTCACCCCCATGTGTGGATCATGTCCGACGATATGTATGAGCACATCGTCTATGACGGTTTTGAGTTTACGACGCCGGCGCAGGTCGAGCCCGGTCTTTATGACCGCACGCTGACAATCAACGGCGTTTCAAAATCCTACGCCATGACCGGCTGGCGCCTCGGCTATGCCGGCGGGCCGCAGGGTCTGATCAAGGCGATGGCGAAAGTCATGTCGCAATCGACCTCGAACCCCTGCTCCATCACCCAATATGCCAGCGTCGCGGCGCTGAATGGCGACCAGTCGTTCCTCATTGAGCGCAACAACGCCTTCAAGGCGCGCCGGGACCTCGTCGTCGACATGCTGAACGACGCCGAGGGCCTTTCCTGCGCCAAACCCGAAGGCGCGTTCTATGTCTATCCGTCCTGCGCGGGCGCGATCGGCAAGACGACGCCAGACGGCGCCAAGATCGCCAGCGATGAGGATTTCACGACAGAGCTGATTAAGGCAGAGGGCGTTTCCGCGGTGTTCGGGGCGGCCTTCGGCCTCGCCCCGTTTTTCCGGGTCTCCTACGCCGCCTCCATCGAGGATATGCGCGAGGCCTGCACCCGGATTCAACGATTCTGCGCCGGGCTGAAATAAGCCTCAGCCGCCTTTCCGTTCCATCGATTATTTCGAACAATCATTTTGATATTATCAATTTGATTGTTCGAGGCCTCATTCCTATTTCTTGGCTGAAGCAAGAAATCAAAAGGAGAGGACCTTATGAAAGTTGATATCGGCATCGAAGAAAATGCGCGCAATTCCGTCGCTGAGGCGTTGAATGCGACCCTCGCCGACACCTATTCGCTCTATATGAAAACCCACGCATACCACTGGAACGTGACGGGCCCGCAGTTTCAAACCCTGCACGTTATGTTTGAAGAGCAGTATCGCGAAATGTGGGAAGCGCTCGATGAAATCGCAGAGCGCGTACGCGCCCTTGGCGTCTTCGCACCTACATCAGGCAAACAGTTTGCGGAGCTTTCCGCGATTGAAAACGCCGACACATCGCCGCCGAAAGCCACGGCCATGATTGAACGGTTATTGTCGGACCATGAAACGCTGATCAAGCGCGCCCGCACCGGCTTGGAGACAGCCGAAGAAGCCGGCGACGCGGCGAGCGCTGACCTCCTCACTGTGCGTATTCAAACACACGAAAAAACCGCGTGGATGCTGCGCTCGCTGACACAGTAGAAACCCCGTGTAACATCGGCGCAGTCTTCCCTCTCTCCATAAATCTGCGCTGAAAAAACCCCGCTGCGGAAGCCGCAGCGGGGTTCGTTTTGAAAAGCTCAACGCTTTTTATTATTCGCCATATTCTGCGAGGACACCGTCAATAAAGTCCTGTGCAGAAGGCGTGTCGGTGCGGTAGTTGAAGTCATTGCCGACGCAGTTGCCGTTCTTCGCCCAACCGAAGGACGTAACGGACACGACAATGTTCGTTTCCTTGTAGAAGGTCGGACCGCCGCTATCGCCGTAGCAGGTGCCGCCGCCGATGCCGGGGTTGTTGGAGAATTTCGCGCTGACATTGCCGCCGCCGCTCAGATAGCTGTTCACTTCGAGAAGACGGATCGTGCCTTTATAGCGCTCATAGTCGTTCATGGCTGTCGGGGGAAGCGTTCCCTGCTGCCCATAACCGACCGCTTGGAAAGACTGCTTGTCCTTGCCTTTGAGATTGGCGAGGAAGTCCAGCGGCGGAATTTCGCCAAAGCCGTTGGACGGATAAACAGGCTCAGCCAGAATCACAACGCCGATATCATAGGTGTTCGGAAACTGCGCGTAATCGGCCCATTCGGGATGCGCGATCACCGTTTCGGTTGCAATCCATTCATTGTCGAACCAGTCCTGAAGCGAAGCGTAGTCGCCAATGCCCGACAGCGCGTCTTCTTCAAAACGCACATAAGTAAGGTCGTTGGTGTTGCCGGCTTCCGAAACGCAGTGGCCCGCCGTCAACATAACGCGCGGCGCAATCATGGTGCCCGTGCAGCTAAAAAATCCAACGCCATTTTGCACGAACAACAGCGTGCCGACATTGGGGTGCTCGCCGCCGTCAGGTTGTCCCCAGGTGACGGCGTTCGCGGATGTAGAAATGAAAGCGCATGCGAGTGCAGCGGCGCCAATTAGCTTCTTGAACATAAAGCTCCCTCTTCCCGAAATTTAGGATAAATCCGCAGCGGACGCTGCAGATGAAGCCACCCGCCAAACGCTTACATAGCGATTCACGACAGCGCTTTAGAAAAACTATAGGACGGAATTTTTCGCGTAAAGATAAGCGGATAGGTCGAATTCTTATGGTTTAGCAAGAGCTCGCGCGGCGCACGCCGACACAGAGACAAAACGCCACCGCGTTGACATTTAATCGCGAGCCGCCGGAAAGCTGACCAAAAAGCAATATTAGAGAGAGGTATGTGGTGCCCCCAGTCCGACTCGAACGAACGACCTACTGATTACAAATCAGTTGCTCTACCAGCTGAGCTATAGGGGCATTGGCCGCACCGATAACGGATTGGACGCCGTCTGACTAGGGGGTATAGAGGCCTGTTTTCACTCGCTGGGATTCGTCATGAAATACGCCATCACTACCGCCATCTTCGCCGCCCTCACCCTCGCCGCCTGCGGCGGTCAAAGCGAAAGCTCGGGCGACTCACCAACCCCTTCCACCGCCTCGGCCGCCGCCCCGGCGACGCCGGCCACGCCGGAAGAGCGCGGTCGCAAGCTCTTTAACGAATGCGCGGTCTGTCACACAACTAAGGAAGGCGAGGCTCACCGCGTCGGCCCCAATCTCTTTGGCATTGTGGGCCACCCCGCCGGCAAGGCGGACGGGTTCGCCTACTCCAAGGCGCTGACCGAAAGCGACATCGTCTGGACCGACGAAAATCTCGACGCCTATATCGAAAATCCGCAGATGTTCCTGCGCGGCAACCGCATGGCTTATGTAGGCCAGCGCGACGCGGAAAAGCGCGCGGACATTATCGCCTATCTGAAAACGCTGAAATAAACCGATTACACGTCGTAGCCGGGATTCATCCTGTTCAGTCTGCGGAGCAATCCGGGCCAGGCGAGATTGTCGCCTAGACCGGGCACAAAAGCCGGCGAGCCCTGCTGCATCACCTTGGCGCTCATTTCCGGGCCTTCTTCAAGCGGCGGTTTGATATCCGATTGCGCGAGGATTTGCGCCTTGCAAGCCTGCTCCAGGAAATAGAGGCGCAGAAACGCGGTCGCGCAATTGGCGCCCACCGTCAATGTGCCGTGATTGCGCAATATCATAAAGTGATGGGCGCCCATATCGGCGACGAGACGCTCGCGTTCATCGTGATCGAGCGCGATGCCCTCATAGTCGTGATAGGCGAGATCGTCATGCACAACCATGGCGAACTGAGTGAGTCGCTTCAGGCCGTCCTGTTGCGCGGACACCGCAACGCCGTAGGGGCTGTGCACATGCAGCACCGCATGAGCATCGTCCCGGGCCATATGAACGGCGGAGTGAATGGTGAAGCCTGCCGGGTTTGAAAAATAGGGCGTGTCGCCCACCACCTGGCCGTCCACATCAACCTTGAGGAGCGCCGACGCCGTCATCTCGTCGAAGAAAACGCCGTAAGGGTTGATAAGGAACCGCGCCTTGCCGCCTTCATCGGGACAACGCACGGAGAAATGCGTGAAGATCATGTCGGTCATGCCGTAGATCGAGGCCAGACGATACGTCGCCGCAAGGTCGCAGCGCAGCTTCCATTCCTCATCGCTGACTTTGCCTTTGAGCGTCGGCAGGCTCAACGGATCGGGAATGTCAAAACCGGGCGCTTTATCGATCCCCGTGGCCTTCATTTGCGCAGTCATGACCGCTCCTCCTCAATTTTCTTGGTGGGACCGATCATATGGGAACAGCGCGCGCAGCGCCATGATTGAGATCAGTTAATATCGCGGGCGAGACGGAAGCCTGAATATTGCCAACGCGCATCCGGCGGGAAAAAGTTGCGGTAAGAGACGCGCAAATGTCCCGCCGGTGAGGCGCAGGATCCGCCCTTCAACACCATCTGCCCGGACATGAACTTGCCATTATATTCGCCCACCGCACCGTCGGCGACGGCGAAGCCGGGAAAGGGAAGATAAGCGCTCGCCGTCCATTCCCAGACATCGCCGAACAGCTGCAACAGCTCATCGCTTTCCGGCTGCGGCGCGGGCGCCGGCGCCCGCGGAACGCCGCCCTCCATGAAGCGGCCTTCTGTCGGAAAGAGCGACGCCGCCGCCTCCCATTCGACTTCCGTCGGCAGGCGCGCGCCCGCCCAGCTTGCATAGGCCGCCGCCTCGAAATGGCTCACATGGCAAACCGGCGCATGCGGATTAACTTCGCGTTCGCCGAACAGCGAATATTGCAGCCAGCGCCCATCGGCCTTGCGCCAGTAAAGCGGCGCACGCCACTCTTCAGCCTGCGCCCTGTCCCAGCCGTCGGAAAGCCAGTGATCGGGCGTTTCGTATCCGCCATCTTCCATGAAGGCGATGAACTCCGCATTCGTGACCGGCCGGTTCGCAAGCTCAAACGGGTGGAGATAAATCTTGTGGCGCGGGCCCTCATTGTCAAAGGCGAAGCCGTCGCCGTTCCAGCCAATATCGCACAAGCCGCCTTCCATGCGCCGCCAGCGCATCTCCGGCGCCGCGTCGCGCCCAGCGGCGCCCGCATCTTCATAAATCACCGGCATCGTCGGATTGAAGGACATGGCGTGCTGTAAATCCGTGACCAGCAACTCCTGATGCTGTTCTTCATGCGCAAAACCGAGTTCTAGCATACTGACGACACCAGCCAGCGTTTGCCGGTCCGCTTTTTCGATGAATGTCGTCAACGCCTCGTTCACATGGCGGCGGTAGGCGTACACCATGTCGAGCGACGGCCGGGAGA
>JAUIEG010000151.1 GCA_030428745.1 Alphaproteobacteria bacterium | reverse complement strand
CGGTTATACCCGCGTCATGTGTTTCTGGATGCGCTGGATCGCCGGCGTCAAGATCGTCGTGCGCGGCAAGGAGAAAGTTCCGGATGGCCCGTGCATCATCGCCGCCAAGCACCAGAGCTGGGGCGACGGCTTTTTAACCTTCTCACAGTTCGAGGATATCGCTTTCGTCACCGGCGATCACCTGGAGAACTTTCCGCTGGTCGGCGGCCTGTTGCGGAAAATGGGCGCCATCGTCGTCGACAGTTGCGGCGGCGCCCACGCCCGCGCGCGGCTGGTGGATAAGGACCTCAAAAAGGCCCAGAAGCAGAACCGCCGGATTCTCATTTACCCCGAAGGTCATCTCGCGCCCGTGGGCCAGCAATACCGGTACAAAAAGGGCGTTTTTCACATGTATCAGGCCTATGGCCAGCCGGTCGTGCCGGCGGCCACCAATCTCGGCCTCAGATGGCCGCAACAGCATTGGCGCCTGACGCCGGGCGAAGCGGTGATCGAATATCTCGACCCGATTGAGCCCGGTCTCGACAAAGAGACCTTCATGACGCGCCTTGAGCGCGCCATCGAAACGCGGTCTATTGAGCTTCTGGGCGAGGAAACGCCCAAAAACATAGAGCTCGGCGCGTTGTTGCCCGACCCGCGGAGTTAACCCCTGTGACAATCCCCCCTGAACGCGCCGCCGGGCTGCCCCTGTTTTTTCAGCGGCGTTTTTTTCCGATGTGGACGACGCTTTCCTTCGGCACCTTCGCCGACAACACGCTGCGCCAGGCGCTGCTGATCGGGATACCCGCAGGGATCATTTCCGTGCCGGTGTTTTCAAAACCCGACGACGCAATCCCGGTCATCGGCACGCTCCTGCCTGCGGCAATTCTGATTTTTTCCTCCGTATCCGGACAATTGGCGGATAAGTACGAAACATCGCTCATGTTCCGGCGCACAAAAGCTGTGGAGCTGGTATTAATGCTGACCGCCGGCGCCGCCTTCGCGTTCGGCTGGGGCGGCCTCGCCATCGCCATGCTGTTCGCCATGGGCGCGCAATCGGCTTTCTTTTCGCCGGTGCGGGTTTCTGCGATGCCGAAATATCTCGCCTTCGACGAGTTGGTGCGCGGCAATGGCCTGTGCAATGCGGGACTGTTTACCTTCATCCTCCTCGGCTATCTCGTTGGCGGCACGTTGATTGTCCTGCCAGACGGCGGCGTTCTTGTGGGCGCGGTGTTGGTAACGGCGTCGAGCATCGGCCTTACCGCCGCCCTCTTCGCGCCGCACGCCGCCGCGAACGATCCCGATCTCAACCTCAGTTTCAATGGCTTCAAACAAACGGCCATGATGTTCCGGCATGTTTTTGAAAGCCCCGGCGTCGCCCCGCCGCTTTTCGGCTCAGCGCTTTTTTATTTTCTATCAACAGCGCTTACCGTCGCCATTCCCCTTTATGGGCGCGACGCGCTTCATGCGACGCCATTGGTCTGGGCGGCGCTCAACGGTTTCTTCGCCATTGGCGCGGGGCTCGGCGCCGTGACCGCCGCAAGCCTGTCACGGAAAAGCTCGGGTCTTGGCGCCTCGACCATCGCCATCGCCGGCGCCGGGATCATGAGCATCGCGATCTATTTCCTGACGCCCTTTGCCGCCGGAACGCCCGAGACGCCGCTGACCCTTGGGATGATGGTCTCATCAGGCGGCGGCCGGATATTGATCGCCGCGCTCATCCTCACCTCCGGCCTTTCCGGCGTCTATATCGCGCCCCTTCAGGCGGCGATGCAGCGCCGGGCCCGGCGGGACGTCAGGGCGCGGATCATGGCCGCCGGCTCTTTCGCCTATGCCGCCTTCGCCATCCCGGGATCGCTCTCGGTCCTCGCGATCACCCGCACCGGGGCCGATCCGCGATTGGCCTTTATCGCCGCCGGATGCGTCATGCTCCTCGCCGCGGGCGTGATGATATATCGCCGGCGCACCCTGCCCCACGGCCTTCATGACGAAATGCTGTCTGGCGCGCCGTCAACGGTCTAATCATTCCCTGCGCGGCGCTGCTTTCGCTTTTGCCGCCTCGGCTCGCGTGATATTAACCTTTTGTAAACCTTCCCGACCCGGGTCCAAGCGCCAGTCAGGCGCGCATTGCAAACAGCGGGTTAACGGGAAAGCAAGGACGAGAGGGTATTTTCCACATCGTATGGAACTGACTTTCGCCATCATCGCGACGTGTCTTGTCTTTGGCTTTATCGCCGCGCTCGCCTCGTTCCGGCCAAATCTCATTCCCGAGATTGGCACGAGCCTGCGCAACGCCGAAACCGTGAAAAAGTTTTCGCCGCGCAACACGCTTTTCATCATCGGACCGGGCGCGAACCATCCCGCCTGCCGGATGCAACGGCGTTTGTTGAAACCAGCCATCGCCGCCCTCATCCGCGAGGACATTACAGTCATGGAAGTCTATGGCGACGCGACGCCGCGCCAGAATGGCGACCCCATGGACTGGCTCGATCCGGCGCTTTTACGCCATGCGCTGCACGCCGAAGAAGGCTTTTTCATTATCTATGTGGATGACGACGGCAAGACGCTGTTCCGCAGCGAAGCGCCCATGGTGACCACCGATATTTTGAGCCGCGCCCGTCTCGATATCAGCGCGCCGCCGAAACCCGGCGCATCGCGCAAGAACGCAATCCTCAAAAAACTTCGCGCCGCCTAATTTTTCTGCGGTCGCCCTATGGAATAGTAGGCAATGCCCACCTCCGCCATTTCGTCCGGGCGGTAGATATTGCGCAAATCAATCATGATCGGCGTTTTCATCAGTGACTTCACCCGCTCCAGATCGAGAGCGCGAAACTCGTCCCACTCGGTGATGATGACGACGGCGTCCGCCCCTTCAAGGGTGTTATACGGACCGTCCACATAGTCGACATCTTTCAAAAGGCCCTGCGCTTCATGCATGCCTGCAGGATCGAAGGCGCGCACCTTGGCGCCGGCCGCCTTGAGCGCGGGCACGATATCAAGCGACGGCGCATCGCGCATGTCATCCGTGTTGGGCTTGAACGTGAGGCCGAGCACCGCAACCGTCTTGCCCTCAAGGGAGCCGCCGCAAGCATCAATGACGCGCGCCGCCATTTTCTTCTTACGGTCGTCATTGATCTCGACCACAGCTTCTACAATCCGGGTGGGCGCTTCGTTCACCTGCGCGGTGCGCACCAGCGCCAGCGTATCTTTCGGAAAACAGGAGCCGCCATAGCCGGGCCCGGCATGGAGAAACTTTGAGCCGATGCGGCCATCGAGACCAATGCCTTTTGCAACTTCCTGAACATTCGCGCCGACCTTTTCACAGATATCCGCCATCTCATTGATGAAGGTGATCTTGGTCGCAAGAAACGCATTCGCCGCGTACTTTATCAACTCGGACGTAGCGCGGTTAGTGAACACGATCGGCGTTTCATTGAGATAGAGCGGCCGATAGAGTTCGCGCATGACTTTTTGCGCGCGGTCATCCTCGGCGCCGACAATAACGCGATCCGGTTTTTTGAAATCCATGATCGCTGCGCCTTCACGCAGAAACTCCGGATTGGAAACGACGGAAAAGTCGGCGTCGGGCCGCACCCGGCGGATGATTTCCTCAACCTCCGTACCGGTGCCCACCGGCACCGTCGACTTGGTGACGATGACCGTATAGCCGTCCATCACCTCAGCGATTTCTTCGGCGGCCTTGTAGACATAGGAAAGGTCGGCGAAACCGTCGCCGCGGCGCGACGGCGTTCCCACCGCGATAAACACGGCGTCCGCCGTCGGAGTCGACGCCGCGAGGTCCAAACTGAAGGAAAGC
This sequence comes from Alphaproteobacteria bacterium, assembly GCA_030428745.1. GTDB lineage: Bacteria > Pseudomonadota > Alphaproteobacteria > Caulobacterales > Parvularculaceae > Hyphococcus. Next base: position 2,791 of record JAUIEG010000151.1, on the reverse strand, counting down.
CTACCCGCCTTCATATTCTCAGCGACGAGCGCCTCCAGCCCCGGCTCGTAAATCGGGATTTCACCGGCTTCGAGCTTGCGGATCTTCGTCTCGTCCTTGTCTACGCAAACGACATCGTGGCCGAAATCGGCGAAACAGGCCCCGGAAACAAGGCCCACATATCCGGTGCCAATCATGGTGACGCGCATAGCCGCATTCCCATCGTCAAAGGCCGCTGGAGAGGGGCGCACGGCAATGGCGCACCCGGGCGGCGTAGCTTGAAATATGGTGGCAGGTCTTAAACGGCGTTTTTGGGAAAGACCACTGCCTTCACCGTCAAAAACAGGATTTTGATGTCAAACCAAAGGGACCAGTTGTCGACATAAGCGAGGTCATATCGCACCCTGTCCGCCATCTGCTCCGTTTCCGAGGTTTCGCCCCGGAAACCGTTGACCTGGGCCCAGCCGGTGATGCCCGGCTTCACCTTGTGGCGGCCTGAATAGTTCTCAATCATCTGGGCGTATTGGTGATTATGCGCCATCGCGTGCGGGCGCGGGCCCACAAGCGACATCTCACCCCGGATCACATTGATGAGCTGCGGCAGTTCATCAAGACTGTAACGGCGCAGGATCGCGCCCAGCGGCGTGATGCGCGCATCCCCGACCTTGGCCTGCGTGACGACATCGCCGTCCTCGGCGACCGTCATGGTCCGGAACTTATAGACTTTAAACACAGCATTGTTGAAACCGTGCCGCTTCTGCGCGAACAGGACCGGCCCTTTTCCCTGCAGCTTCACCGCCGCTGCGATCGCCAGCATCACCGGCGTCAACAGGACAAGCGCAATAACGCCCAGCACATAATCCTCAATCGTCTTGAGAACGCCGCCCCAGCCTTCCAGCGGGCGCCGGTAAAGCGACAGTACGCGCACGCCGCCCACATCGCTGATGGCGCCGCCAAGATGGTCGAGCCAGTGAATGTTCGGGCAGATGGCGATAGAAACCGGCAGGATCGACAGCCGGCGCACAAGTTTGTCCATATCGTTGCCTGAAGCACGCGGCACGGCGATGACGATATCGTCGATTTCACCATTGCGCGCCGCATGAGCAAGATCATTGAGATCGCCCTTCGCCGCGTTCTGATTACCGTCTCCGTTATTGACGAGACCCGCGTCGTAAATCCCGACAATGTAAATTCCCGCGGGAGAGTTCTTCGCATATTCGGCGAATTTAATCCCGAGCTGGGTAGCGCCGACGACAGCCACACGCCGCGCAAAGACGCCGCCGTCCTTGCTCATACTCCGCGCCATTTCACCGGCCGCAAGACGCACACCGATAACGGAAAACAGTGCGGCGCCGGACCATGCCGTCAGCCAGACCCGGGAAAAATTGTCGGAAATCTTGAGCGCAAAGCCAAAGGCGAGAAGCCCCATCAGAACAAGCGCCCAACGCGAGATTATCGCTCTGAACATCTTGGACGCTGAAGCGATCTGATCGAACTCGTAATAGCCGTCGCGGCGCAAGAGCGCGGTCAAGCCGGTCGCCCCCATAATCCCGGCGGCGGCGTAGTTCTGCAGATCGATGGCCGTCTTCAGAAAGAAGACGTGATAGACTTGCGCCACGGCGACCGAGGTGACGATGACAAGGATGAAGTCGATGAACTGGATGATGTCGCCGAAAAGCGCGCGCGCCACTGGGCCGCGCCGGCGCACGCCGTCGGTCGAAAAACTGTCTATTGTCTCTTTAACGCCCGGTTCCGCCATTTGAAGATCTGTTTTCCCAATCCGCTCCCGCCGCCGATCCATGGCCGCTGTCTTGAGAAAGGAAACCGGAGCCGGCTCCTTCCCGTCGGGCGCGAATATCAACCGGCCCGAAGTTTGAATGTCAATTGGCGCCGGTTTAAGGCTAATTTACGTCAAAAAGGTTACTTGTGCCATGTCGAAACAGTTTGCGGCGTTTCATGTGAGTTGGCGGGACGCCAAGGTCCGCCCGCTCGGCCTCGTAGCCGATGAACGCGACTACGGCCGGGCCGCCGCCCAGGCCCTTCAGGCGCGCCTCAATCAGCTCGCGGATGAGGGTTGGATCGTGCAGGAAATCCTGCCTTGCGGGGGATTAACCCCACGCCAGACCTCGGGTTTCACCATCGTCGCCTTCCGCTGAGCGGCGGCCTCTCGCGGGTTGCCATTTCGCGATGCCTGCGCCATGGGTGACCCCATGACCGATGCTCTTTTCTCTGACGACACGCTTTCCGAAGCCCTTTGCAAACTCGCGATCAAGGCCGGCGCAGCCGCCATGGAAATCTATGCGCGCGAGGTCGTGGCCGAAACCAAGGCGGACAAATCGCCCGTGACGGAGGCCGACAGGCTGGGCGAAGAAATCATTCTCGCAGGGCTCTCCGCCTTTGCGCCGGATGTGCCGGTCCTCGCCGAAGAAAGCGCGAGCGAAGGCAATATCCCGGAGCTTGGCGACCGCTTCTTTCTTGTTGACCCGCTCGACGGCACCAAGGAATTCATCACCCGCACCGGCGAATTCACGGTCAATATTGCGCTTGTCGAAAATGGCAAGCCGGTCTTCGGCGTCGTCTACGCACCGGCGATCAACAAACTTTTTGTCGGCGGGCGCGATGGCGCATGGAAAGCCGCTGTGGACGCCAAGGGCGTGATCAGCGCGCGCCAACCCATCCGTGTCCGGACAGCGCCTGCAGACGGCCTTATCGCCGTGGCGAGCCGCTCGCACCGGTCAGCCGAAACCGACGATTATCTAAACACGCTCAATGTTGCAGACTTCACTGCGGCAGGCTCATCTTTGAAGTTCTG
>JAUIEG010000150.1 GCA_030428745.1 Alphaproteobacteria bacterium | reverse complement strand
CTGCGGCTCGGACGCAGCAGCCATCAAATCGACTGCCGAACGTGACGGCGATGGTTGGTTGCTCAACGGTAGGAAAGTCTGGATTGGTAATGCGGCGCGCGCCAGCGTCATCGTCTGCGCTGTGAAAACTGATCCGGCGCTTGGCGCAAAAGGCGTGACGAGTTTCTTGATCGAAAAAGGAACGCCTGGCGTCTCAGTCCCCGTCACCTATTCCAAGCTCGGCGCGCGGGGCACGATCCATGGCGATCTTGTTCTGGACAATGCGCGCCTGCCGCAAGACGCACTCCTCGGCGAGGAAGGACGCGGCTTTTCGCAGATGATGCACAGCTTAGATTTCGTGCGGCTGATTACGGCCGCCCACGCGCTTGGGATTGCCCGTGCGGCTTATGAGGCGGCAGTCAAGCGCGTGCTATCAAGGGAAAGCTTTGGTCAGCCCATTGGCAAGCATCAGGCGATTGCGTTCAAAGTCGCAGATATGGCGGTGGAGCTGGAGGCGTCGCGCGCAATTATCCAATCTGCGGCCGCTGCGCTTGACGCCGGCAGGCGTATCCCGAAGGAAGCAGCAATCGCGAAGCTCTATGCGACGGAAGCCGCAACGCGCGTCGCCCATGCAGCGCAACAGATTTTCGGCGCTGAAGGGTGCCGCTCAGGGGCGCTTGTGGAGCGTATGTATCGTGAAGCGCGCGTGACGGAGATTTGGGACGGCACATCGGAAATTCAGCGGTTGGTGATTTCACGGGAGATATTGGGCCGATGAGCGATGCAGCGCGAACAGCGAAGATGTCGGCGCGCCAATGGGGCCTGCAGCCGGATGATCTCGCCGCAAAGGACACGATTTATCGCGATGACCTTTTGAAGGGGCGGAAATTCGTTATCTCCGGCGCCGGCAGCGGCATGGGCCGGGCGGCGTTGTTTCTTGTTCTGCGTCTGGGCGGCGAAGTGATGATCTGCGGGCGCGACGAGGAAAAGCTGAAACGCGCCACTGACGATGCGGAACGATTGCTTGGCCGCGCGCCGCATTATTCAGCGATGACGATACGCGATCCGAACGCAGTCGCGGAATTCGCCGCGAAGGCTTTTGACGTCATGAGCGGTGTCGACTCGCTGGTAAATTCCGCTGGCGGGCAGTTTCCCCAAGACGCCATCGACTTTTCACCTAAGGGTTGGAACGCAGTTATCGACACCAATCTCAATGGCACGTTCTGGATGATGCAGGCCTTTGCGCGGCAATGGCGCGACCGACACGAACATGGGAATATTGTCGCTATCACAATGGTGAGCGACCGTGGCGTGCCGCAATCCGCACATGCCTGCGCGGCGCGGGCCGGCATCCAGCATCTTGTTAAATCCGTCGCTGTTGAATGGGCTCCGCTTCATATTCGCGTGAATTGCCTGGCGCCCGGAACTATCGAAACGGAGGGCCTTAATAACTATCCTGCTTCCCTGATCGAACGGATGGGCAAAGGCAACCCGATGCGCCGTATGGGCGATACTTGGGACATCGCTGAGGGCGTTGTTTATCTTTGCAGTCCTGCTGCGGGCTTCATTACCGGCGAGACGCTTTACATCGACGGCGGTATGCGGCTTCTCGGGACGAACTGGCCGCTTGGCAAACCCGAATGGTTCGAAGGGATGTGATGGCGTCGCTGCCGCCTCATCACGCCCCTTTTGCGGAAACCTATCGCGCCCGCGGCGACTGGATTTCAGGGCCGGCGCCGGATCCGCTAAGAGATGTCGCCGCGCGGACGCCGGACAAAATTGCGGTGATCGACCGAAACAGCGCTATGACCTACGGAGAGCTTGATGCCGCCGTACGCCGCTTCGCTGCCGGTCTTTGGGCGAAAGGGCTGCGCCCTGGCGCCCGCGTCGCCATCCAGCTTCCGAATTGGCGAGAATTTGTGATCGCCCAGCAGGCGGTCCTTCGAATAGGCGCAGCCTATGTGCCGCTGTTGCCGCAGCTACGCGCGGCGGACGTCGCCTATGCGCTTGAGGCATCCCGCGCAGCGGCGATTGTAGTTCCGAACGTTTACAAGGATTTCAACCATGGCGAGATGGCTCGATCGCTCGATGTTCCAAATGTGTTTGCCGTCGGCGGCAGCTTTGATGAAATGCTGGAGACAGCTTGGGAAGAAAAGCATGGCGGCGACATAGACAGTTTAGCCGTCGATTCGGATGCGCTGCGCGTCGTTCTATTCACCAGCGGGACGGAGTCGAAGCCCAAGGGCGTCATGCACAGTTACAACACGCAGTATTTCGGACTGAAGCGTCATGTCGAGTATTTCCAACTCGGCGCTGGCGAAGTCGTTATGTGCGCCTCGCCGGTGGGCCACGGCACCGGCGCTATCAATGGCGTTGAATTCGCACTTCATCTTGGCGGCGCGGTTGTAATGCTGGAAAGCTGGAACCCAGCTATCGCGCTTTCCATGATGGTGGAACATGACGTGACGATGATGTGGGGCGCCGCAACATTTTACACTGACCTTGTCGACGCCGCTGACGTGGCGGCTATTGCGCCCGCGTCCTTCCGCTATGCGTTCTCGGCCGGTGCGCCGATCCCGAGGGCCCTTATCGCAGAGTTTAGCGAAACGCTCGGAGCCCGGCTGATATCGGCTTACGGGCAGTCGGAAGGGCAAAATATCTCAATCGCGCGTCCTGATGACAGTGGCGAGAAAGTTTCGTCATCCGACGGATGCATTCACGATTCGATCGAATGGAAGCTTCTCAACGCCGATCGGTGCGTGGCGTCGGCCAGCGAGGCCGGTGAGTTCGCCTATCGCGGCCCCAATGTCTGCCTTGGTTTCCTTGAGCGGGATCATGCGGCGGCGGCGTTCGATAGCGACGGCTTCATTTATAGCGGCGACCTCGCAAGGGTCGATGCTGAGGGATATTTGCGGATCGTCGGCCGCCGCAAGGAAATTATCATCCGCGGCGGTGAAAATATTTCGCCTGCGGAGATCGAAGACATACTGTTTGCACATCCAATGATCGAAAGGGTTGCCATCGTCGCTTACCCAGACGATCGTCTTGGTCAGCGGGCCTGCGCCGTCGTCGTGCCCCGTTCAGGACAAAAGCCGGAACTGACGGATGTTGTCGACTACATGGCTAAGCGAAACGTGGCGAAGTTCAAATATCCTGAAAAGCTTATCTTGGTTGATGTGTTGCCCTTGACGGCCAGCGGCAAGGTAAAGCGCAAGGCGCTGCAGGAAGAGTTGTTCGGAGGCGCGGCATGAGCGGCGGCGCGCTAGAAGGCGTTTTTGTGCTGGATTTTACAGCCTATTTGCCGGGGCCGCTCGCAACCCTGATGATGGCCGACGCCGGCGCCGAAGTCGTCAAGGTAGAGCGCCCCGGAACCGGCGAGGCCGGCCGCGCCGATCCGGCGATTTTTGCTCTGCTCAATCGCGGCAAAAGAAGCATAGCTCTCAATCTCAAGGCGGAGGCAAAAAGGCTCGAACCCCTTGTCCGCCGCGCGGATGTCTTGATCGAGCAATTTCGTCCTGGCGTCATGGACCGGCTGGGGCTTGGGTTTGACGATCTCGCCAAGATTAATCCGAAAATCATTTACGCATCTATCAGCGGCTATGGCGCGATCGGCCGGGACCATCTGAAGGCCGGGCACGATCTTACCTATTCGGCCGAGGCCGGCCTTCTTTCGCTGAATGCGGATGAAAACGGCAAGCCGATGCTGCCGTCGGCGTTAGCGGCTGATATTGGCGGCGGGTCCTATGCGGCTTTCTCAAGCATCATGACGGCGCTCTTCCGTCGCGAGCGGACGGGCGAGGGGGCGCGGCTCGATATTGCGATGATCGAAGGCGCGTTCCCGTTTCTCAACGAGGCTGTCGCACACAGCCTCATTGAAGGGCGCGCTGTGTCGCCCGGCTACAGTCCGGCACTGGGGTCGAGCCCGCGATACAATATTTACGAAACCGCCGATGGCCGCCATCTCGCCTGCGCCTCAGTCGAGGAAAAATTCTGGGAGAATTTTTGCGAGGCGGCAGAGCTTTCCACTGGTGCAGATGAGAAAGCAGTTGCAGCGCGCTTGAGAGAGCGTAGCGCGGCCGCGTGGCTGGAAGCTTTTAACGGCAAGGACATTCCTTGCGCGCTGGTGCGCAGTGTCGGTGAAGCACTGGCCGAACCATCGCTGCAGCGTTTTTTCGATCGGACGCTGGTGATTGATGGAAAGGAGTTTTCGGCCTTGCCGGGCACAATTGATCGGTCCCTCAAGGATGGCCGGCTGTCCGCGAACGCGCCCGCGCTTGGCGAGGCGAATGACGAATATCTGAAGTGATTTGATTTCCGTGGAGCGCTTATTGAATGGCGGCCTATAACATTGAAACCTTGAAAGCGCGTTTTGACAGCTCGCCGTTCACACGGTGGCTAGATCTTGATCCCGTGAAAATTTCGGATGAAGGCTTGGAGTTTTCAATAGTCACCCGGCCGGAAATGAAGGGCAGCCCGGCGCGAAACTCTCTGCACGGCGGCGTTCTTGCGGCGCTGATCGATATCGCTTGCTCATTTGCGCTCATTGTCGGCGACGGCAACGATCATGTGACCGTCGACCTCAGAACCGATTATCACAGGGCGAGCAAGGGCGGGCGCCTGCGAGTGAAAGGCGGGATTGTTCGCCGGGGTCGCAGACTGTCGACGACGGAAGCGCGCATTGAAGATGAAGAGGGCGTGCTGATCGCGTCGGGACGCGGCGTTTTCATGACGATCTCGGCGGCGGGCGGAAAAAGCGACGGTAAGGAAAACTCACAATGACGAAATGGAGCGCCCCCGACCCAGCCTTCCGCGACCGCATTGAGCGATATGCAACTTCGCCAGTCATGAAAGATTTCTTCCGGTTACAGCTTTTGCATGTGGAATCCGGCGAAGTCACCATTGGCCTTGATCATCGCCTGGAGCTTGGCCACAAGCCGGGTTGGTTTGAAGGCGCCGTGACGGCGATGCTCGGGCAAATGGCGGCGGCATGGTCTTGCGGAACCCTAGCGCCAGAGGGCTGGACGCTGTTGACGCTTGAACAGTCGGTCAAATTCGTGGGTGCTGCGCGTGGCGAACGTCTCGTCGGCCGAGGGCGCGTTGTGAAGGCGGGCCGCACGATCTGCTTCGGCGCGGCCGATGTTTTTGCGGTTGATGATTCCAAAGAAAGCCTTTGCGGGACTGTTGCCGTCACCTGCCATCTGTCGCCCCCGAAGTAGCGCATGTTGATCGCAGATACGATAGGCTGATTGCGGTCTTTCCATGTGTCCTGCGCTATGCCCAGAATGTGGGTTTCACAGTCTATCCTGGACGCAGGACGCCAAACGGGATCGGAGACAGATGCTTAAAGGCGAAATCATCGACGCGGAAAAGCTGACCCCTCGGGCTCGCGACTATGCGTTCCCTGATTTGAGCCCGGAATTGCGCGCGGCAAATGACCGGCTTGAACCCGAAGCGCGCAAACGCTGGCCATTCGACCCGCAGCATCTTCTCGCGGCGGCTGTAGAGAAGGCCGGCGTGGACGATTACGGTCCCGACTACTTTCGTGAGGCGCTCAAGGTCTTATGTCGTTCAGCGGAAGAAGACCTTGATCTCAATGCGCTGGGCCGCCGCAATCTATATTATCAACTTCTCGACCATCTCATACAGCGCCTGCGCTTCGTGGATCTTTGGAAGCGCCATCCGGAAATACTCGACGAAGACATTCGCCAGCCGATCTTCATCATCGGCTTGCCGCGCAGTGGAACGACGTTCCTGCACCAGCTTCTTGCGCAGGATGAGGCGATGCGGGTGACGCCGTTCTGGGAAGAGCTCAATCCGTTGCCGGATCACGACGCGGCGATTCGTCCACCGGAGGACGAACCACTAATCGAAAGAGCCCGCAAGAACATCGCGGGGCTGCGCCAACATGCGCCCGGACTTCTCGAAATGCACCAGCTTGCCGTCGACGAACCGGAGGAAGAAATCTATCTTCTGGGGCCGGCCTTCGCGTCGATGGCGTATGAATGGGTTTATATTTTGCCGCAATATGCCGCCTGGTATGCGCAACAGGATCATACGGAGGGTTATCAGTTTTTCCGTAAGATCCTCCAGACGCTGCAATGGATGCGCGGCGGAGGGCGTTGGCTACTGAAGGCGCCCCAACATATGGAGCAGCTGCGGCCGCTCATGACCGTATTTCCCGACGGCATCTTCGTAGAGACGTTGCGCGATCCGGTCACGGCGGCGACATCAAACGCGAATCTTTCCTGTTACGGGCAGCGGATCCGCACCAACCGGCCGAGCCCGCATGCGGCCGGCAAGTCCTGCATGTTCATTATTGAACGTCTTGTGACGAAACTGCTCGCCGATCACCCAGATAATGATCCCCGCTTTGTCGAGATTCATTTCAAATCGCTAATGGCTGACCCGATTGTAGCGGCGCGGCGCGTCTATGCGGCTTCAGGGAAAAAGCTGGATGCGGCGAGCGAATTCAAAATGCGCGCCTATGTGCAGAATAACAACGCCAAGCATAAAGGATCGCAGGAATATAGACCGGAAGATTTTGCGATCGATGTTCCTACGCTTAGAAAAAAAATCTCAGGGTATTATCAACGCTTTGGCGTTGAACCCGATCCGCGGTTCGGTTGAAAGGAGTCCTTGACGTGAACAGTTCTCCCCCAATGACCGCTGAGATTGAGCGCGGC
>JAUIEG010000149.1 GCA_030428745.1 Alphaproteobacteria bacterium | reverse complement strand
TATCATCGAAGTCGACCCCGCCTATGGAAACAGGCGCGGCATGTGCGCTGGCGGCAAAAGCGGTTGCCAGCCCCAACGCTGAAGCGAGAATGGATTTCATAATTTCCCCCAAAAGTTTCTCTCCCGGATCACACTATCAATTTCGGCGCCGAACCGGAAGCGCCACTGCCTCAAAATGAGACAATTCTGCACAATCTTGGCTTTTTAGGGGCGTTTCTCGCCACCAAGGGGCGAAATCGGCTGATTGAAACAGCCGCAAGTAATTGTTTGCACCTGAAAAGGCCGCAAAATCGATCTATCGGGGCGCCCTCATCCGACCTTCGACGGCGCCGATTCGGTGTTTCGGAGCGCCGTTTTGAGAATTTTGCCGGACGGATTGCGGGGCAGCCTGTCCAGGAATGCGACATGTTTGGGAAGTTTGAAGTCGGCGATTTTGCCCTTTAAGAAATCGCTGACGCCCGCTTCGTCGATTTCCGCGCCTGGCCGCTTCACGGCGACGACCTTAACCGCCTCGCCCCACTTCTCATCGGGAACGCCAATCACCGCAACCTCCAGAAGCGCCGGACATTTCGTCAGCACTGTTTCAATTTCTGCAGGGTAAACATTTTCACCGCCGGAAATGATCATGTCTTTGATACGGTCGACGACATAGATGAACCCATCGTCATCCGCATAGCCTGCGTCCCCCGACCAGTACCAGCCGTCACGCACCGCTTCCGTTGTGGCGTCCGGCTTCATCCAGTATCCGTCCATGACAAAACCTGAACGCGCGACAATCTCACCGGTTTCTCCTGGCTGTTTTTCCGCTCCGGTGACAGGGTCACAAATCTTCACTTCGCAAGAGGGAAGCGGTTTGCCTGCGGAAACACGTTGTTTCTTTCCTTTTGCGTGATCACTGTGATTGAGCACGGTGACGCCACCGGTTGTCTCGGTCATCCCGTAGAATTGCGTGAACACCGCGTTCGGCATCGCCGCCATGGCTGCGTCGAGCAACGGCTCCGGCATGGGCGCGGCGCCGTAACTAACGCCTGTAAATTTTTCCAGTGATGCACCTGTGCTCTTCGCGGCTTCGAGGATCATCATAATCATGGCTGGGACAAGAAATGAGTTCAGCGGCGCAGCCCCCTGCGCTTCTTTAACGATCGCGGCCGGATCGAACTGGCGATGCTGTATGATGGGCATGGAGCGCGCAACGGCCATAACGCCAAAATTGACGCCAGCCACATGGAAGTGCGGCAAGGCATGCAATACAGACTCATCATCCGTTTGCGGAATAATGACGCCCGCGGCTTCCCCGGAAGCGCCGACCTCGAAATAACAACGGTTCGGCAGCACAACACCTTTGGGCAGCCCGGTCGTACCGCTGGTGTAAAGCTGAACAGCTATGTCTTCCAGCGTCGGCTTAAAGTCCGGCTCCACATCATCCTGCTGGTCCACAAATGCGTCGAAACAGTCCTCGCCGCCGGTCTCAAGCATCATCGTTTTGACTTCCGCCCCGCCGCCTGCGGTGCGGAGGGCCTCGAGAAACATCGCCTCACCAACCAAGAGCGCGGGCCGGGCGTCATTGAGGATTTGCGCCACTTCCGCCGGAGCGAGACGCCAGTTGATCGGGGTCGTCACCGCTCCGATTTTCGCAGCCCCGAAAAGCGCGTCCCAGAAAGTCGAAACGTTGCGAGCAAGCCAAGCGATGCGGTCGCCGCGCTGGACGCCGAGCGATATGAGCGCCTGCGCCGCGCGGTTAGCGCGCGCATTCATTTCCGCATAGGTAAAACTTCGGCCTTCGAAGACAAGCCCAATGCGGTCTGGCCGTTTGCGGGCCTGAATTTCGATGAGATCGGCAATAACGGGCGGGTTCAGAATTTCGCGCTGGCTCATGCATCTCCCTGTCTTTTTACCGGCATTATGCCTCTTTCCCGGCAATGGCGCAAAACGGCTGCCTTTGGCGGTTGCTAGACTGTGCGGCTTCGCCTTAGCTATGGCGAAAACAGGAGATAATCATGCCGTCCGTTTCCGAGCTCAAAGCGAAAATGCGTTTGCCCGTCATCGGCGCGCCCATGTTCATCGTCTCGACGCCGAAGCTGGTCATCGCCCAGTGCCAGGCCGGCGTCATCGGGTCTTTTCCAGCGTTGAACGCCAGGCCCGCAGAAATGCTCGACAAATGGCTTGTTGAGATCAAGGACGCCCTCGCGCGGCATGAGGAAGAGCAACCTAACCTTCCAACAGCGCCTTTCGCCGTGAACCAGATCGTGCACCGCACTAATGAACGGCTGATGCATGACGTGGAGGCCTGCGTGAAGCATCAGGTCCCAATCGTCATCACCTCACTCGGCGCCCGTGAAGAAGTCTATGAGGCGATCCATTCCTATGGCGGCATCGTCTTGCACGATGTCATCAACAACACCTTCGCGAGGAAAGCGATCGAGAAAGGCGCAGACGGCCTCATTTGCGTCGCCGCCGGCGCCGGAGGTCATGCTGGCGTCCAGTCACCTTTCGCGCTCGTCCAGGAAATCCGCGAATGGTTTGATGGTCCCCTCGCCCTTTCCGGCTCAATCGCGCGCGGCCAATCAGTGTTGGCGGCTGAGGCCATGGGCGCTGATTTCGGTTATATCGGTTCCGCTTTTATTGCGACCGAGGAAGCCAACGCCGACGAAGCTTATAAACAAGGCATTGTCGACGCCTATGCGGACGATATTGTTTACACAAATTATTTTTCCGGCGTGCACGGTAATTATCTGAAACCGTCCATCCGCAACTCGGGGATGGACCCCGATAACCTTCCCGAAAGCGATCCCTCTAAGATGGATTTCAAGTCCGGCGGCGATAACGCAAAAAAAGTCTGGAAAGACATCTGGGGTTGCGGCCAGGGAGTCGGCGCTGTGAAGGAAGTGACCTCGACAGCCGCCTTCGTCGACAAGATGGCGCGCGAATATGAAGCGGCGAAAGCCGCGCTTTGCGACCGCTAGACGGGGGAACTATTCCAGCGGAAAGGTGTTTGGTCCAGACACAAATGCTGGAGAACCGTTATGTCTGCTTTTACCGCTTATCTTCTCGGGGCCATTGTGCTCGCCGCCGGGCTTGCCTTTGGCGCTTATCAACTGGGAGCCCCGCCGATCTGGATCGGTATCGGCGCCTTGGTCGTCATCGGTCTGGGGATCATGAGCGCTGCAGCGAAAACCAAACGGAAAGACTTGCCCGAAGGTTGAACCAACATTGAAAGCCCTCCGAAAAAGCCGCTTTTCGAAGTGGCTTTTTTGTTTCAGCAAGCGCAAAGTGAAATCATGAGAAATGCTTTTTTACTTTCCTGCGCCGCCGCGTTGACCCTCACCGCCTGCGGCCGCAGCGACACCGAAGTCGGTGAATTCAAAAACGACTGGGTTGGCAACGAGATCAAGGTCGAAGCCCTGTCAGATCCCAAAGTCGAGGGCGTCACCTGTCATCTATCCCATTTCGACCGCGGCTTCTGGGATCGGGTCTCCAAAGGAAACTGGTTCGAAGACCCCTCCAACGCATCAATCGCCTGCCGCCAGACAGGTCCTATTCGGATCGGCGATATCGACGATGACAAGGATGGCGAGGAAGTTTTTTCCCAGCGCATCAGCCTCGTGTTCAAATCCATGGCGGTGCGGCGTATCTATGACGCGGAGAATAAAACGCTGATTTATGTAGCCTATAGTCGTCGACCAGTGGAAGGATCGGCGAAAATGGCGATTTCAACGATCTCGCTATATGGTCAGAATCTGGAGCGCGCGGAAAGCGACTGATCCCCGCCTTAAGCCGGAATATTAGGTGTTCTCAGACCGCGCGAAACCGCGTAGCGTCGGCTTCATGCGTAAACGACTTTGCAAAATTGTTGCGACCATCGGCCCCGCCAGCGCGTCACCTTCCATGCTGCGCCTTTTGTTCAATGCAGGCGTTGATGTGTTCCGACTAAATATGAGTCATGGCGATCATGACAAGCTCGCCGGCGTCGCCAAATCGATCCGCGATATTGAGCGCGACACCGGCGTCCCCCTCGCCATGTTCGCCGACCTTCAGGGGCCGAAAATCCGCACCGGGTCCTTTGAGGGCGGCTCAATCAAATTGCGTTACGGGGCCGAATACAAGCTTTCACTGTCCCCTGAGTCCAATGACGATCATGTCATCCCCATTCCCCATAAAGAGTTGCTGGACGTTCTTCAGCCGGGCGACATATTGAAACTCGATGACGGCCGTTTGCAGCTCACCGTCTCTGAGCGCAATGACCGCTCCATAATCGCCAAGGCTGACACGCCGGGCGAACTGAAAAATAAAAAAGGGATTAACGTCCCGGGGCGGCGGTTGCCGATTTCAGCGCTAACGGAAAAGGACCGCGCTGATCTTGATTTCGCCCTTAGTATCGACGTTGACTACATCGCCCTGTCCTTCGTCCAACAGCCGGATGATGTGCGCGAGGCGCGTGAGCTCATCGCAGGCCGCGCGGGGATCATTTCCAAAATCGAAAAGCCCTCCGCAGTCGAGCATATCGACGAGATCATCGACCTTTCCGACGCGATCATGGTGGCGCGCGGGGATCTTGGCGTCGAATGCGCGCCGGAGGACGTGCCCCTCCTCCAGCGAAAGATCGTGCGCACCTGCCGCCGCGTCGGCAAGCCGGTGATCGTGGCCACCCATATGCTTGAATCGATGGTTGAATCGATCGCGCCGACCCGCGCCGAAGCCTCGGACGTTTCGACCGCCGTCTTTCAAGGGGCCGACGCAGTCATGCTCTCCGCCGAAACCGCTGTCGGGCGCCATCCGCCCACAGCCGTCGCCATCATGGACCGGATCATTGCGGCAACCGAGGAGGACGACGAATCCGGCAGTTACAAGACGGTCGCGCGCGAAGAAGAGGAATACACGACCGCCGACGCCATTACACTCTCGGCGCGCCGCATCGCCGAGGTCCTCGATTGCAAATTCGCCGTCGCCTACACCAAAACAGGCTCGACAGTGCAGCGCCTGTCGCGGGACCGGCCAAAATGCCCCGTCATTGCGGCGACGCCCGATGACGCCGTCGCCCGAAAACTTGCGCTTTACTGGGGCGTGCGTTCCGTCGTCACCGAAGATATTTCCCATTTCCACGAGATGCTGGAAAAGGCGGACACCCTCGCCAAAGCCAATGGCGGCGTCGACGGCGACCGCATCATCATCCTTGCGGGCTACCCCTTTGGACGGCCGGGCAAAACCAACACACTCAAGATCAGCCGCCTTGGCGCCATAGAGTAACCGGTCCATTCACCATAACTTAGGGAACTTTCTGCATAACTCCCCTGTTCTCGGCGTGACGCAAATTCGAGACAAGTATGAGAGTGGGTTATGCGAATTGTTTCAGGCAGCAATCAAGAGCTGTTTATCATCACACCCGACAATAATGTTTGCTCTTTCGTTGGGCAACAGCCGGAGCGTCCAAACCCCTTACATGGCGCGCCGGCACAGCCATCCCGCGAAACCATTGCAGACGCATTCATATCGGCATGCGCGGGCTTCGCTGAGAGCGTGCACCGCACCGCCTTTCGCCGCTAACGCCTAGACAGCGGAATTCAAGGCTGACAAACGCGGAACAAGCTGGCAAAACCTCCATCAGCTAGCAGATGAAGGAGGACAGCATGGCGAACACGCGCTCACTCGATTACACAATCGACGGAAAAACGTTTGAAGCCTTCCTTGCCGCCCCGGATGGGGCGCCAAAGCCTGGCGTTCTTATCTGCCACGCCTGGGCCGGCCGGTCCCCTTTCGAAAATGAAAAAGCAGAAGCGCTGGCGAAGCTCGGATATGCCGGCGTCGCCATTGACCTCTTTGGCAAAGGCGTCCTCGGGCAGTCGAAAGAAGAATGTCAGGCGCTCATCAAACCCTTCACCGAAGACCGCCCCCTGCTGCAGGAGCGGTTGAAAGCGACGATCGATATGGTCAAAGACCTGCCCGAAGTCGACAGCTCTAAAATCGCAGCGATCGGCTTTTGCTTCGGCGGGCTCTGCGTCCTTGACATTGCGCGCTCCAACGCGGACGCCGCCGGCGTCGTCAGTTTCCACGGACTTCTTCTCGCGCCGGGCAACACTGCAGATAAAATAAATCCGAAAGTCCTGGTGCTTCACGGCTGGGACGACCCAATGGCGACGCCGGATAATGTGACAGCCTTTGGCGAGGAAATGACTACGGCCAAAGCCGACTGGCAGCTTCACGCCTATGGCGGAACCATGCACGCTTTCACAAACCCCGTCGCGAACGACCCCGATTTCGGGACAGTCTATAACGCCGACGCCGACCGGCGGTCGTGGCAGGCGATGACGAACTTCCTCGCCGAGCTTTTCGGCTGACACACCCTCGCCTGCATCCAGCTCCATACCTCTTTCCCGCCGCGTCCCGCGCCCGCCGGCGAAGGCTGGCAAATTGAAATGGCCCCGCGCGAGGCGGGCTGTTCCTGGATTTTGCGCGGGCGCAAAGCCCAATGGGGCACAAACCATGGTCACCGCCTTTCAGTTGAAAGCGAGTGGATAAAATGGAGAGGTTGCGCGAGACGCAAAGCTTCCAGTCAAATCTAATCACGGAGGCTTTGCGCCCCGCGCGGGCGGCGTTGTTCAGCATCGGCGGGCCCGGCCGTAATGACGACCCCTGACGGTTTTTACGCGCCAGAGTTGAAGCCGCCAGA
>JAUIEG010000148.1 GCA_030428745.1 Alphaproteobacteria bacterium | reverse complement strand
GGCGCTTCAGCATCCGAATATCGCCCAGCTTTTCGACGGCGGCGAAACCGAACGCGGCGAACCCTATTTCATCATGGAATATGTGGACGGTGCGCCCCTTGGCGACGCCATCGAAAAGACGCCGGACAAGGGTGAGCGGCTGCGTATTTTCCGCGATATCTGCGACGCCGTTGAATACGCCCATCAGCAATTGATCGTACATCGCGATCTGTCGCCGCAGAATATTCTTCTGACCGACGACGCGCGCGTGAAACTGATCGATTTCGGCATTTCGCGCTCCTTCGGCGATTCTGGCGCCGGGCCGCAAATGACCATGACCAAAGGCTTCGCAGCGCCGGAGCGGCTGAAAGGCGAACCGGCGACAACGCTTAGCGACATTTATTCGCTCGGACTGATCTTAAGGGAGATGCTTGCGGCGACGCCGCTCATTGACGACGAAGATCTTGCCGCCATCGCCGCCAAAGCATCCGCCGAGGCGCCGGAAGAGCGTTATCAGTCGGCCTCGGCGCTGATCGCCGATCTTGACCGCTACGCCGCCGGACGCGCCGTTGAGGCGCGGGGGTCGCGCGGTCTTTACGTCGTTGGAAAATTCATCCGCAGGCGTCGGTTTGCAGTCGGCGCATCGGCGCTGGCTGTCATCGGTGTTATCGGCGCGCTGTTTGTCACGTCGGCTTTATATGCGCGCGCAGAAGCGGAACGGCGCGAAGCGGATGCGCGGTTTCAGGAAGTGCGCGAGCTCGCCAATTTTATGCTGTTCGATCTTTACGATCAGCTCGAAGCCATTCCCGGCACAACCAAGGCTCTTTCGGACATCGCCGACAAGTCGCGGCTTTATCTCGACGCCCTGAAAGACAATAAGCGCGCCTCGAAAGACTTACGGCTTGAAACCGCGCTCGGCTACAAGCGCCTTGGCGATGTTACGGGCAATC
Source organism: Alphaproteobacteria bacterium (assembly GCA_030428745.1). Classification (GTDB taxonomy): domain Bacteria; phylum Pseudomonadota; class Alphaproteobacteria; order Caulobacterales; family Parvularculaceae; genus Hyphococcus. Next base: position 5,757 of record JAUIEG010000148.1, on the reverse strand, counting down.
CTATCGGCGCGAATCTCGGACGGCGCGATGAAGCGGGCGAGCATCTGACGACGGCGGTTAATTCACTTGAAGCCATGCACGCCGCTGCGCCCGAGGACCCCGATATCGCCCGCGCCCTGGCGGAAGCATGTTTTTCCATGGCGGTCTATCAGTTCATCGCCATTGACGACAATGAGGCGGCGCATGAGTACGCCGCCCGCGCCGAAGCGCTCTATGCGGGCGTCGTTGCGTCCGGCAAGGGAACACAAAAGGATGAACGCGCGCGCATTGAAGCCTTGTCGCAATCGGGCAAGCCGCTGGTCTGGATGGGTGAAGGCGTCAAGGCTATTGAAGTGATCTCACGCGCGCGAGACGCGGCGGAAAAGTTCTATACGGACTATCCAGACGACGCCTCGGCGAAATCTCTTGCGGCGTCAACCAATGTGGCCCTCGCCGAGGCTATGATGCGCCATTACGACATGGTGGAAGGCGGCGATTATGCGAGCGCCATCGACTATATGGATCGCGCGATTGCGCTTTATCGCGAACTGGACGCCGCCGACCCAGACGACATGACGGCGCGGCGCAATCTTATCGGCGCCTTTTTCAAACGGTCGCTGATTGATTACAGCCTTGAAGATGACGAGGCGGCGCTCAATGATCTCGTACAAGCGGAAAAGCTTGTCGACGAATTTCTGGCGCAGGACCCGGACGATCTCGGCATCAAGCGCATCCGCACATCGGTCGTCGAACAAAAGGCGACGACGCTCGCCTATCTCGGCCGGTTTGATGAGGCGATTGAAACCGGGGAGGGCAATCTGGCGGTTGAAAAAGGGCTGCTGGCGAGCGAGCCCGACAATCCGGCGCGCATCCGCGAGGTGGCGACGGCGACTTTCCTCTTGGGCGAAATTCACGAATTGGCGGAGAATATCGACCGCGCCTGCTCGCTTTATCGCGACGCCCATGCCGGTTACTTGCGCCTCGACACTGAATTCACCCTGTCCGACTATGATCGCGAGACCGGGTTGAACCTGCTGGAAGAACAATTGGCCGATTGCGGGTGACGCCCGTTTCATTCCGGGCGCGGGCAAATCGCGGGTTTTCCACAGTCAAGCCGTTGATTTCTCCGCCAAATCTGCGACATTTTCAGCTTCGCCGCCCGGGGCTGTTCGATTCCGTTTGTCCCGGGCTTTCCTTTGTATCTAGCGCTGGTTTATGCATGCGCAGGGTTTTGAAGAGGTTCCTCAAAGAGGGCTGATGGGGCGATTTATCATCCTCGTTCTGGCGCTGGCCGGGCTCTGGCTTCTGCTATCGGGCTATTTTGACGTGCCGCTGCTGCTCTTTTTCGGGGTGGTGTCGGTGCTATTTTCGGCTTGGCTGGCGAAGCGGGCGGGCGTGCTCGACGAGGACAGCGTTCCCACCGGGCTGATGCCCCGGATTCTCGGCTACTGGATCTGGCTGGGCGGGGAGATCGGCAAGGCCAATCTCACTGTGATGCGTCAGGCGCTGGCGATTGAGCCGAAACTCTCGCCGAAATTCTTCACCGTGCCCAACCCGCCGAAAAGCGGCGTCGGGAAGGCGACCTTCGCCAATTCCATCACGCTGACGCCGGGCACGGTCTCCATTGACCTGCGCGAAAATGAAATTCTTGTGCATGGCCTGACAGAAGCGCTGTGCGATGTTCCCGCGATCACCGATATGGGTGAGCGCGTGGCGAAAGCGGAAAGGCGCAAGCCATGATGTTCGCCGCCGTCACCGCCGCTGTTTTCGTCGCCATGGCGCTGACGCTGGTGCGCGCCTTCGCCGGGCCGTCGCTTTATGACCGGATTCTCGCGGGCAATTCCTTCGGCACCAAGACGGTGCTGTTGCTCGGTCTCATGGGCTTTATCACCGGCCGGCCGGACTTTCTCGACATTGCGCTTCTTTATGCGCTGATCAACTTCGCATCGACCATCGCGATCCTGAGATTTTTCTCCTATCGCCGGTCGCGGGAGGGGGCGGCGTGAGCGAGATGATTGCGCAGTTCTGGGCGGATATCGAACTCGCCCGCTACATCTTGAGCTGGGCCTGTTTCCTGTTTGGCGGGCTTGCGGTCGTCTCAGGCGCGCTCGGCATTGTGCGCTTTCCTGATTTTTACACCCGCCTTCACGCGGCGGGCGTCACCGACACTGGCGGCGCTGAGATGATCCTGCTCGGCATGCTGTTGCAGTCGCCCACATGGATTGTCGCGGTGAAGCTTTTCTTCATTGGCGCCTTCATGTTCTTCACCTCGCCGGTCGCCACCCACGCCATTGCGCATTCGGCCTGGATGGTGGGGCTGAAACCGCTGGAAGGCCCGGAGCTGAAATACCGGGAGAGTGCGGAATGACCGGGTTCACCCCCATGATGTCGCCGGTGGTTCTCATCGACCTGGCGCTGCTCACCATGCTCATTCTCGTCGCGGTTGCGATGTTGCGGTCGCGCCACCTTTTTGCGGTGGTGATGTTGTCGGGCATTTATTCTTTGTTGTCCGCCGCGTTTTTCGTGTCGCTCGATGCGGTCGACGTCGCCTTTACCGAAGCGGCGGTGGGCGCCGGGATTTCGACGGTTTTGATGCTGGCGGGGATGCTGCTCACCGTGCGGCGTGAGAAACCGAAGACGCCGGGACGCGCGCCGGTGGCGCTGGCCGCAGTGCTCGCCATGGGCGCGGCGCTCTTTTACGCGACCATCGACATGCCGGCCTTTGGCGACGCCAACGCTCCTGCAAACTCTTATGTGGGACAGGAATATGTCGAGCGCACGGCGTCGGAAATTCCCATGCCCAATATCGTGACGGCTGTACTGGCGAGCTATCGGGGCTTCGACACGATGGGCGAGACCATGGTGATCTTTACGGCGGGCGTCGCCGTGATGCTGCTGCTCGGGATCGGCTCTGTGCGCGGCGGCCGTGACGTTAAGGACGCCGAAAACAAGGAGGGAGGTGAATAATGGATCATCTTATCCTCAAAGTGACGTCGAAGATGTTATTCGCGCCGATCATTCTTTATGCGCTCTATGTTCAGTTTCACGGCGACTTCGGACCGGGCGGCGGTTTCCAGGCGGGCGTTATCTTTGCGGTCGCGTTTATCCTGCACGCTTTTTGTTTCGGGCTCGATGAAACCAAGAAAGCCCTGCCGCAAAAGGCGCTGACCGTCGCCATGGTCATTGGCTTCCTGCTCTATTCGGGCACAGGTCTCGTGACGATGCTGCTCGGCGCCAATCTGTTGAGCTATGACGCGCTGGTTCCGAACTCCACTCACCATGCGGGCCAGCATTACGGCATCATTGTTGTTGAACTGGGCGTCGGCGTCGCGGTCGCGTCCACCATGCTGACGATTTTCTATCACTTCACGGGCCGCGAACCGGACATCGATCAGGAAGACTGGTAGGCGCGAAGGCGATTATGGACTGGTTCGACTTCATTCTGGAGCGCTACAACTACTGGATCTTCATCTTGCTGATGATGATCGGGTTGTACATCGTCTTTGCGCGCGGCAATCTCGTGAAAAAGATTGTCGGTCTCAACATCTTTCAGACCTCCGTTTTCATCTACTACATCTCCATCGGCAAGATTTTCGGCGGCACCGCGCCGATCTATATGGGCGATGAACTCGACGCCGCGGCCCATCACGGAAGTGAAGGCGAACATGGCGCCGAAGCCGCAGGCCATAGCGCGGAGGCCGCCCACGCTAGCGCCGAAGGGCTGCATTCGAAAATCGATAATACGGCGCTCGATCAGGAAACGGGTCTGAAAGAAACGGTCCACTCCAAGATCGACAATGCCGCCCTCGATCACGGCAATGATCTGAAAGAAGCGCTGAAATCGGCGCCGGCGCCGGAAGAGGGCGCTTCACTGCATGACCTGCCCGACGCCGGAGACAAGGTCGCGAACACGCTTTCGCATACGGACAAGACGCCGCCGGCGACGCCGGCGCATGGGGGCGGCCTTGAGTTCGCGCCGGACGGATTGCATGGCGCCGCCGGCGACGCGGCGCATTCGGCCGCCGAAGCCGCCCATGGCGCCGTCGAGGCCATCGTTTACACAAATCCGCTGCCCCATGTGTTGATCCTGACCGCCATTGTGGTCGGCGTCGCGACAACCGCTGTTGGCCTCGCTTTGGCGGTCCGCATCCGTGAGGCCTATGGCACCATCGAGGAAGACGAGCTTGAAGCGGCGGACGACATCGCCGAATTCGGCCATCAGGCCGGCGTCCGCGCGCAACAGACATTCGGAGGCGCGGCCTGATGAGCATCGTCTCTCAACTTCCCGTTCTGCCGATCATCATGCCGATCATGGCGGCGCCGGTGACGCTGTTGTTGCCGAAGGGGCGCCCGGTTCATTTATGGGCGTGCCTTTTCTCCTGGCTGACCTTCGCGGCCTGCATCGCGCTGTTCCGCGAAGTCGATATGTCGGGGCCGATTTCCTATCATCTCGGCGACTGGGCGCCGCCCATCGGCATTGAATACCGCATCGATCTGGCGAATGCGCTGGTCTTGTTGCTGGTCTCGGGCATCGCCGCGCTGGTCATGCCTTTCGCCTACCGCTCTGTGCAGCTGGAAGTCGACGAGCGCCAGACGCCGCTTTTCTACGGCGCCATGCTGATCTGCATGACCGGCCTGCTCGGCGTCACCATCACCGGCGACGCGTTCAACGTCTTTGTGTTTCTCGAAATTTCGTCGCTGTCGACTTATGCGCTGATCGCCATGGGCGCGCGGCGCGACCGGCGGGCGCTCACCGCCGCATTCAATTATCTCGTCATGGGAACGATCGGCGCGACCTTTTTCGTGATCGGCATCGGGCTTTTGTATCATGCGACCGGCACGCTCAACATGGCGGACCTGTCGCAACAGCTTATCGGCCAGAATAACCGCATGGTGGAGGCGGGGTTCGCCTTCATCCTGGTGGGGATGGGGCTGAAGCTCGCCATGTTCCCCATGCATTTGTGGCTGCCCAACGCCTACACCTATGCGCCCTCGGCGGTGACGGCGTTTGTCGCCGCGACAGCCACCAAAGTGGCGGTCTATGTCATCATTCGCTTCGTCTTTTCGGTCTTCAATTTCGACTTCGCTTTCATCGGCGCCTCTTTCACCTATGTGCTGTTGCCGCTGGGGCTCATTGGCATGTTCGGGGCGTCTTTAGTGGCGCTCTTCCAGGAAGACGTGAAGCGGATGCTCGCTTATTCTTCCGTGGCGCAGATCGGTTACATGCTGCTGGGCATTTCCTTCGCGACGGTTGAGGGACTTACCGCGAGCCTCGTTCACATTTTCAACCACGCCTTGATGAAGGGCGCCTTGTTCATGGCGGTCGCCTGCGTCGTCTTGCGCTCCGGGTCTCATTCGATTCACGCCTTCGCCGGACTGTCGAAGCGGATGCCGGTAACCACCTGGGCGTTTATCATTTCGGGGCTGTCGCTTATCGGCGTGCCGCTGACCACGGGCTTTATTTCCAAATGGTATTTGCTCGACGCCGCGTTTTCCGCCGGCCACTGGTATGCGGGCTTCCTCATCGTCGCGTCGTCGCTGATCGCGCTCGCTTATGTGGGCCGCGTCGCTGAAGTCATGCTGCTCCGCGAACCGGCCGAGGAAGGCAAATACGCCATGCCGAAGGAAGAGGCGCCGCTCTCCATGCTGGTTCCCATGTGGATTCTCGTCGCCGCGAATATCTATTTCGGAGTTCGCACGGATTTGACGGGCGATATCGCCACCCGCGCCGCTGAAGCGCTGATGATGTCTGCGGGAGGCGCGCCATGATCTCCGCAG